>CAZJRJ010000055.1:0-7096 GCA_964548635.1 uncultured Gammaproteobacteria bacterium
CTTTTTCAAAAGATGATTTAGGGGCTCCTCCAGCTAATTTACCAACCATTTAATTAATATTTATGGCAAAAGCAGAAGAAAATGAAGTTGTTCCTATTGGCGAGACTACTTTTCGTAATCGTCGTCTTCGTTTTGGAATTAAAACTGACGACAGGAGAAGACATCTTTATTTAATAGGGAAGACTGGAATGGGAAAATCTACTGTCCAGGAAAATATGATTATTAATGACATTTGGGCTGGTCGTGGAGTTGCTTTAGTGGATCCACATGGAGATTTAGCTGAGAAAGTTATTCAATATATTCCTAAGGAGAGGATTAATGACGTTATTTATTTTAATCCTGGAGATATGAAGTATCCGATTGCGTTTAATGTGGTTGAACAGGTTGAACCAGAAGTCAGACATTTGGTTGCCTCTGGATTAATAGGGGTTTTTCAAAAACTATGGGCTGAATCTTGGGGGCCAAGGTTGGAGTATATTCTTAGGAATGCGATTCTAGCTGTTTTGGACTACCCTGGAGCTACCTTACTTGCTGTAACTAGAATGCTTTCAGATAAACCTTTTCGTAAAAAGGTTGTGAATAGTATAAAAGATCCGGTGGTAAAAGCTTTTTGGGCTAATGAGTTTGCCAGTTATGCTGATAAATTTGCCTCTGAAGCGGTTTCTCCTATACAAAATAAGGTAGGACAATTTTTATCAAGTGCTTTAATTCGTAATATTGTGGGTCAGGTTAAGTCATCTTTTGATGTTCGTGAGATAATGGATGAAGGTAAAATATTAATTATGAATTTAAGCAAAGGTAGAATTGGTGAAGATAACTCTGCTCTACTTGGCGCTATGATGATTACTAAAATTCAGTTGGCTGCCATGAGTCGTGTCGATATTCCTGAAAATGAACGTAGAGATTTTTATTTATATATTGATGAATTTCAAAATTTTAGTACTGAAAGTTTTGCAAATATATTATCAGAAGCTAGAAAATACCGCCTTAATTTGATTATGGCGCATCAGTATTTAGAGCAGCTTTCTGATCCGGTTAAAGCCGCTGTTTTTGGCAATGTTGGAACTATGATTACTTTTAGAGTGGGTGCAACGGACGCAGAAGAATTAATTAAAGAGTATTCTCCTACTTTTTCTGAAGAAGATGTTCTGAATTTGCCTAAATATGAAATGTATTTAAAATTAATGATTGACGGGATAGCTTCAGATCCTTTTTCTGCTAGAGGTTTGCCTCCTTTTTCAGACAGTAGTAGAACAGGAAATACTGAAAAGGTTATTAGGGTTTCTAGAGAAAGATATACTAGACCCAAAGAACAAATTGAGGAAAAGATTGAAAGATGGCATAATAATGATGATGATGAAGATAGTTTGCCTCCTAAAAAAATTAATCCAAGCAATGTTCAAAAAACTAATCTGAGTAATCAAAATAATTTTAATGAAAAAGAAAAAGATAATTCAAAATTTTCGGCCACATGTAGTAATTGTAAAAAAGAAACTAAAATTACCTTTAAGCCCGATGGAGTTCGACCGGTTTATTGCAAAGACTGTTTGGCAGACATAAGAAAGGGAAAGGAGCTTGAAACTCAAAACAGAAAAAAGGTTAAAGAAGAAGAGTTAAGAAATATTAAAGAAGAGGATCTGAAGCAAAGCTCTATAAAAAAAGATTTACAAAAAAATACAGTTCCCTCAAAAATTAAAGAAGAAGAAAAGGAAGAAATATCCTTAAGTGATGTAGATAAAGTTAAGCCAATTAATTTTACAAACTCAAGTAAAAATTAGAAAATATGACCCTGCATCCGAGTCAACAATATTGGGGAAGTATTGATTATTTATTTAATAAATATAATTTTTTAAATGCTTGGAACATTAATGGTTACCCAGTTTTAATGGTATTTTGGAATATTTTTCTTTTGTTGATTCCTTTTTTTATAGTTAAAATATTATTGGTGTATTATCTAGCAAATAATTTTGGTAAATTACGTCAAAAATTAATTGCTTTTTTTTTATTTTTTCTTTGGATCCTATTTTTCCCCAATTCAGCTTATATTATTAATGATGTGAGGAATTTAGCGGGTTATTGTCCAGCTATTTATTATGGTAATGTTTGTGTTGAAAACGCCTGGATGATTGTTTTCTTTTTTATTTATGCTATTTTAGGTTGGATGGCTTTTGTCTTTCTCTTAAGTCAAATGAGAAATTTTATAATAAAAGTAAAGGGTAGGGCAGTGGCTAATTTTTTTGTCGCCATAATGATACCTATTACAGCCCTGGGGGTTTTGTTGGGACTAATTAATCGTTTTAATAGTTGGGAGATTTTTATAAAGCCTGGTGAAATAATAAATAGCGCCCTTGTTTATTTTACTGATTTTTATTATTTTAAAGACTTTTTAATTTTTACAATAGCCTTTTATATACTGTATTTTATAGGAAATCGTTTGTTTACATTTAATGATTATTTATGAATTATCTAAAAATAGGCAAAGCTACGGAATTAGAAGGAAGAGACAGAAAGCTCTATCGTTTATTGGAAATTTTACCTGGGGCACTTTCCTGGGGCACTTTTATTTTTTTAATTTTATTATCTCTTATAAGGCCAGTTTGGGCAGCTTTTTTTATAATAGTGTTCGATGTTTATTGGCTTTTGTTGGTTTTATTTTTAGGAATTTATTTATTTATTGCCTATCTACGTTTAAAAAGTAATAAGGCCATTGATTGGGGAAAAAAATGTGAAGAATTGTCCAATGGCTCTCTTGAGGATTTTCCGAATGATTGTTTGGCTAAAAATAAGATGAGGTGGGATGATATTATTCATCTACTTGTTCTTCCTACTTATAGCGAAGGCTTAGATGTAGTTCGTCCGTCTTTTCAATCTTTAATTGATGATGGCTATCCTTTGGATAAAATTATTGTAGTTTTGGCGGTTGAAGGAAGAGCTGGAGAGGAAGCCTTGGCGAGAGCTAGAATTATAGAGAAAGAATTTGGACACAGATTTAAAGATTTTTTAATTACTGTTCATCCTGATAATATACCAGGTGAAATTAAGGGGAAGGGTTCAAATCAGGCCTGGGCTGCTAAAAAAATAAGAAAAGAGATAATAGATGCTCAGAACTTAGATTATAGTAAAATTGTGGTAAGCGTTTTTGATATTGATACCGTAGTTTATCCTGGTTATTTCTTTTGTTTAACCTATAAATTTTTAACTGTGTCAGATCCCTATAGGGCAAGTTATCAACCAGTTCCAGTTTATAATAATAATATTTGGGAGGCCTCTTTTTTTGCCAGAGTAGCTGCTTCTTCTAATACTTTTTGGCAAATGATGCAACAGATAAGACAGGAAAAACTAGCCACTTATTCTTCTCATTCTATGACTTTCAGAACTTTGGTGGATATAGATTTTTGGTCCACAAATATGGTTAGCGAAGATTCTAGAATATTTTGGCATAGCTTTCTTTATTATAAAGGCAATTACAGGGTAGAGCCTTTGTATTTTCCAGTTTCTATGGACGTTACTATGGATGAAACTAGCTGGCAAACAGCTAAAAATTTATATAAACAACAAAGACGTTGGGGGTGGGGCGTAGAGAATGTTCCTTATTTAATTTTTAATACTATTAAAGACTGGAAAAATACTGATAAAAAAAAGGCTCTAAGTCGTATCTTTATACAGATCTATGGTTTTCATTCTTGGGCTACTAATGCTTTTATTATTGCAATTATAGGTTGGATGCCTATTATATTAGGAGGAGATAATTTTAAAAACACTGTGGTTTCGGGTTATTTACCAGAAGTAACCAGGGGTCTTATGACCATGGCCATGGTGGGCTTGATTTTCTCGGCAATTATTTCAACCCTGCTTTTACCTAAAAGACCCCCTAAATACAATCCTTTAAAAAAGATGCTAATGTTTTTTGAATGGCTGGTTCTTCCTATAGGAATTATATTTTTTGGAGCCCTGCCAGCTATTTCAGCTCAAACACGTCTTATGATGGGTAAATATTTAGGTTTTTGGGTAACTCCCAAGTCTAGAAAATAGGAACTTATCCAGTTTTTTAAATTTTTATTTTCGTGCTATTATGTTAATTAGATAATAGGTTAAAATATTATTTATTCTTTTCATTTTTCATATAACCATGCTTAAAAGGAAAAATAGAAATAAAAATTCGAAAAAAAGTAGTTTTTTAAAAAATCCCAAACTGCTAGCTTTTGTTTTTATTTTATTTATTATTTTTATATCTGTTCCCTTGGTTAAAAAAACCCTACAAAAAAGAGATGTTAATAAAGAAATAGAAAAGTTACAAAATGAGATATCTGGGATAGAGCAGGAGAATCAAGAGTTGGATAAATTGATTCAATATTTAGAGTCCGAGCATTTCTTAGAAGAGCAGGCACGTTTGAATTTAGGTTTAAAGAAAAAAGGAGAGGAAGTTTTGGTAATAAAAGAAGAGGGTATTGTAGCAGGAATTAAAGAGAGAAACGAAATTGAAGGAAAGGATGTTCAGGCAGATAGCCCACAATTAAGAAAATGGTTGAATTATTTTTTTAAAAATAATTAAATTGAGCCCTTTATCGGACTTGAACCGATAACCTACGGTTTACGATACCGTTGCTCTACCAGTTGAGCTAAAAGGGCACAGAGGTTAAATTAACAAAATTACTTAATATGAAAAATACAAATAAACTATTAAGAACAGTAGCACTTTTTTTTATTATCGGTTTTAGTTTTACAATTGTCAACACGTCTCTTAAGGCTGAAACAGCAATAGTGGAAGATAATTTGAAAAATAGTATTTATCTAGATAAAGATACCATAGAAAAAGGTTACACTGTTAGTCCTTTTGATAACAAATTTAAACTTTCTTTAGTTCCGGGAGTTTTTCAGGATACAACCAGAGTAGACTCTGAGATAATCAAGGAAAAAATGCCTATGCCTTGGAAGTTAGATAGAGTGAGCTCAATCTATCAATTTGATTTTAGAAACAAAGAGTCTTACAATAATCACAAACCTTTTTATATAGAAATTTCTTATAAGGAAGATTCGCCTGATTATAAGCAGGTATTTTTTTATGATAAGAATTTTAATAAATGGAGACCTTTACCTAGCACTGATCATCCGGACAAAAATTTTATACGGTCCCTAATACATCTTCCCTTTGCTAGAATTGCGGTTTTTTCAAATCCAAAGATTCTCATAACTGGACAAGCTAGTTGGTACGCTTATAAACACGGAAATTATGTTGCCTCTCCTGACTTTCCTAAGGGATCTCGTTTGAGGGTTTTTAATTTAGAAAATGATAAATTTGTTGATGTTGAGGTTAATGACTACGGACCTGACAGAAGTATATTTCCAGAAAGAGTTGTTGATTTAGACAAGGAGGCTTTTGCTAAAATAGCAAATTTAGGGGAGGGCATAATAAATGTTAAAGTAGAGCCAATATTTATTCCCAAAGAAGATGTTTATAGAATTACAGGAGTTGGGGAAGATGGAGCTGAAATAAGTCCTTCAGTTAAAGCTCGGGGGGCAATAATACTAGACAATAAAGATGGGGAAGTCTTGTGGGAGAAAAATTCTGGTGAAGTTTTGTCTTTGGCTAGTTTGAGTAAATTGGTTGCCCTAAAAGTTTTTCTAGATCAAAAAGTTAGTTTAGAAAAAGAAGTCTTTTATAATAAGCAAGACGAAATTTTTAATAATAAATATTGTGAGCCCTGGGAGTCGGCTAAAATTAATTTATATGAAGGTGATATAGTGACAATTAAGGATTTGATTTATTCTTCCTTGGTTGGTTCGGCTAACAATGCTGTGGAAAGCCTTGTCCGTCTCAGTGGTTTAACTCGAGATGATTTTATTAAAGAGATGAATGAATATGTCCAATCTTTAGGAGCGAAAACAACTCATTTTGAAGAACCAACTGGCCTTTCACCACGAAACGTGAGTTCGGTCAAAGATTATGCTATGATAAGTAGAGAGATTTTTAATGAGGAAATAATCAGGGAGGTAAGCTCTCGAGCAGAGTATAAATTCACAACTATTAATACTAAAAGAAGTTTTCATTTAAGAAATACTAATTCCTTAGTAAGATCTAATTTTATACCAGGCTTTAGTATAGTTGGTTCTAAAACAGGTTATCTTCATGAAGCTGGTTATTGTTTAATAGTAAGAGCTCACAGCGCAGAAAAAGGGGATATAATAGCCTTGGTCATGAAGGAAGATAAGAGATCTGTCAGCTTTGATGAAATAAAAGATTTGGTTGAATATGGTTTTGGAATTATTGATTAATATAAATTTTATTTTTAAAAATATTTATTTGAATAATTAAAGTTTATGATAAAACTTTATAACGTAAGTAAAAAATACAAATCCAATAATATTGAAGTTCTAAAGGATATAAATCTACACATAACTCCAGGTGAATTTGTTTCTATTGTTGGAAAATCAGGGACAGGAAAGACCACCCTGCTTAAAATTTTAATAGGTCAAGAACGTTTTGATGAAGGGCAATTAGTAATAGGGGATTGGGATATAACTGATATTAAAAAAAGAGAGATACCTTATCTTCGTCGTCAGATTGGAGTTATTTTTCAAGATTTTAAATTACTTCCCAAAAAAAATTTAGCAGAAAACGTAGCTTTTGCTCTTCAAGTTTGCGGACAAAGACCTAAAAAAATAAAATCAATTGTACCAAAAGTTTTAAAGATAGTTGGATTAGAAGACAAAAAACATCGATATCCTCATGAGGTTTCGGGTGGTGAAAAACAAAGAACCGCTATCGCTAGAGCGCTGGTTCATAGGCCTAAAATACTTTTAGCAGATGAGCCTACCGGAGATGTTGATTCTATTAATGCTGATGAAATCATTGATTTGCTTCTCAAAATAAATAGATTTGGAACTACTGTTGTTTTGGTTAGTCATAATAGGGAAATTATTAATAAATTGAAAAAAAGAGTTGTAACTATTGGAGATGGTCAGATTGTGAGTGATCAAGAAAGCGGAAAATATATTTTATAAATTAAAAAAGAATTACAATATATGTTTTTATTATCTTTTTTTAGAGCAATAAAATCTATTTTGCAGGATATTTCTAGAAATATGTGGCTTTCTT
>CAZJRJ010000056.1:0-6971 GCA_964548635.1 uncultured Gammaproteobacteria bacterium
AATCAGTGATTATTAATGAGATTTTTCCAAATCCTAAAGGAGATGATCATAAAAAGGAATTTATAGAGCTCTATAATAAAGGCGAGGAAGAAATAGATCTAAGCTCTTGGTGGATAGAAAATGAAGCGGGACGATCCTTTGAGTTTGGTTTATATGGTGATGAAATAAAAATTACTAGTAAGGGCTATTTTTCTTTATTTAGAAAAGATAGTTATATTCCTCTTAACAATAATGGTGATGAAGTTAAGTTGTTTTCTCCTGACAAAAAAACTCCCGTTCAAGTTGTAAAATATAATAGGATAAATGAAGGCTTGAGTTACTGTGATACGGAAAATATTAATATAGAAAAAATAACCACATCGACTGTTTTGTTTTTTCAGAATTCAACTAAAAGAGGAGAGTGGGTCTGGAGCGAGACATTAACTCCCGGTAGAAATAATATTATAAAAACCCCAAACACTCCCCCTAAAGTTTTTTTCTCTTATAAAGAACCTATTTATTTAAAAGAAAATATTTTTTTTGATAGCTCTGACAGTTTTGATGAAAATGGAGATAAATTAAAATTTAATTGGGATTTTGGTGATGGTGTGGAGCTAAGTTTGGATTTTCCTAATCACGTTTTTTTAAAGTCGGGTAAATATCCGGTGAGCCTATCAGTAAGTGACGGTTTTTCTACAAGTTCAAAAACAGAATTAATTGAGGTTTTAGATAAAAATAAAAAAGAGGAAAAGTCTTCTCGAGAGGAAGATGTTTTATTAAATAAAGAGGAAGAAGAGGAAGAAAAAAAAGATAACAAGCTTGTTGTTACTAAAGAAAAAGAAAATAAGTCTGTGTTAGAGAATAATAATCCGGACTCTGACTATAGTTTAGTTTCTCTAGAAGATATTAAAAATTATTCAGAAGGGATGAGTGTTCTAACTAGGGGAAAAGTTGCGGTAGAACCAGGAGTTTTAGCCTCTCAATATTTTTATATTGTGGGTTCGCCTGGAATACAGGTTTATAATTATTTTAAAGACTTCCCTGATTTAGAAATTGGAGACTATGTTCAGGTTAAGGGAGAAATCGCGATTAGTAGAGGTGAGATGAGAATAAAAACCAAAGATAGCAGTGATATAGTTGTTATAGAAAATCAAAATGCGCCGATTCCAAATAATTTAAAATGTTCTCAGCTGGGCGAGGAATATGTTGGATTTTTAGTTTCTCTAGAAGGTGTTATAACTGAAAAAAAATCTAACAAGTTTTATTTAGATGATGACACAGGTGAAGTCTTAGTTTATATTCAAGAAGGCTCTAAAATAGATATGAAACCTTTAAATGAAGGGGATAAAATAGGTTTAGTCGGAATAGTTAATAATTATGGTGGTTTGATTAGATTGATGCCTCGCTCACCTGATGACATAAAAGTGCTTAAAATTATTAATAATAGTGAAGAAAAGAAAGACAATGCTCGGGTTTTGGGTGAGAAAGCAAGCTCTTCACTTGTTTTACCAGCTAGAGACTCAAAAATAAGTTTGGAAATTTATATTATTATAATTTTACTTGTGATTATTTTAATTATTATTTTATATATTTTTTTTAATAAAAAGGGGCAAAAGTAATTGACATAGCTTTTTATAGTGCTAGCTTGTAAGTAGGCAAATCGAACCTTTAAAATTAAGATAAATAGGATTAAAATAAATAAACTATAATAAAATACAGGAAAGGAAAAGGAAATGAAAAAAAGCAGAAAAGACTTTGAAGAAGACGCAGTAATTTTTAGCGGAAGTTCAAATAATAACTTGGCTAAGGCAATTTCTTCTTACCTGAAAAAACCCCTAGGGAAAATCAAATTAAAAAAATTTAGTGACGGGGAAAATGAAATTGAAATACACACCAATGTTCGCGATGATGAAGTTTTTGTTATTCAATCTACTTGTTATCCAGCCAACGATAACTGGATAGAACTCTTTTTAATTGTTGACGCCTTAAAAAGAGCTTCAGCTAAAAGGATTACGGCTGTGATTCCTTATTACGGCTATGCTAGGCAGGACAAGAAGGTTAAACCTAGGGTTCCTATCAGCGCCAAACTAATGGCCGATCTTCTTACGACCGCCGGAGCTCACAGGGTCATAACTATAGACTTTCACGCTAACCAAATACAGGGTTTTTTTAACATCCCAGTGGACAATCTTTTTGCTCAGCCAATTTTAATCGAATACATTAGAAAAAATTTGGCAGACAATCTGGTTATAGTTTCGCCTGATGCTGGTGGTGTTGAAAGAGCGCGTTCTTATGCCAAAAAGTTGAATGCTGGTCTGGCTATTATTGATAAGCGGAGAGATGCCCCTAATAAAGCTAAAGCTATGTCCATAATAGGCCCCGTAAAAGGAAAAAGAGCTATTATTGTAGATGATATGGTTGATACTGCCGGAACCTTAACTGAAGGAGCAAAGGTTGTAAAAGAAAAGGGGGCTAAAGAAATTTATGCTTGTTGTACCCACGCAGTCTTATCTGGACCAGCTATTGACCGTATTAATAATTCACCTTTAAAAAGTGTCGTTGTAACCGATACTATCTCTTTGGATGAAAAAATTAACGCTTGTCCTAAGTTGATTTCTCTTTCTGTGGCAAATCTTCTTGGTGAGGCAATGATAAGAAGTTTTACAGGCGAATCAGTTACATCTTTGTTTATCTAAAATTCTTAACCCTATTTATTCAATTAAGTTCCACAGCCCGCTCAAACATTAAAAAAGCGGGCTTTTTTTTATTTTTAAGCTGTGTTAGAATAAAAATATAATTATAGAGTTAATTTACATAAAACTCTATTGTTTTTAGTATATTTTATAAATTTTAAATTTAAAGATTTTGCTTTATGGCCCGGAAAAAAAGAAAATACAAGAAAAAGAATAAAGATGCTTTGGATTATATAACCCTTCCTAGAATTGAAATAAAATCAGAAACCAAGAAGGGTATAGTAGTAGTAATGATTGTAGCCTTAGGACTTTTAAGTTTTATGGGCCTGTTTGGCTATGGTGGAAAAGTAGGGATGTATTTGGATAAAAGTTTGATTTTAGCCTTTGGTTTTGGTAAATGGATTTTCCC
Source organism: uncultured Gammaproteobacteria bacterium (assembly GCA_964548635.1). Classification (GTDB taxonomy): domain Bacteria; phylum Patescibacteriota; class Patescibacteriia; order Patescibacteriales; family JAGXOH01; genus JAIOTG01. Next base: position 3,082 of record CAZJRJ010000056.1, read on the forward strand.
TTTTATTCTTTTAGCTTGGAGTGTTTTTTTATTTAAAAAAAATAAGGGTTATTTTAGGGGTTCTCACTATTTAGGGCTTTTCATTTTTATTATATCAATGCAGTCTCTGTTTCATCTATATTATCCTAGACCAAGGTGGGAAGAAATAATTTATTCAGGAAAAGGTGGAGGGTATATAGGAATGTTTTTTGCCAAAGGATTTTATAGTGTTTTAGGTAGTGCTGGTAGTTGGGTTATTTTATTAGCTTTTTTAATAATATCACTGCTTTTAATGTTTAATACTACCCTCGATGATTTATTTGGCAAAAAAAGTTTTGTTTTTAAGATTTTTTTACCTATTAGATATTTATTTACTTTTGTAAAAGGATTTTTTGAGAGAGATTATGAGGAAGAGGATGATGAGATGGAGGAAGACGAGGTTTTGTCTGCTGTGAAGAGTGAAGATGATGAAGTTCATGTCGTGGAGCCAGCTTTTTCTGCTAAAGAAATAAAAGAAGAAGGTGGAAAAAAAAGCAAAGTAGAAATAAAGGTAAAAGAAGATGATGAGGAAGCTATGAACTGGGAAATAAATAATATAAAAATTGATTTACCTTTAAATTTATTAAATAAAAAAACAGGTAAGCCTAATAGTGGCGACGTGAGACACAATGAAATGGTTATCCAGAGAACTTTAGAGAATTTTGGTATTCCTGTTGAAATGGGGAATGTAGAAGTTGGTCCAACTGTTACTCAATATACCTTAAAACCATCAGAGGGAATAAAATTATCAAGAATTACTAATTTAGGTAATGATTTAGCCCTTTCTTTAGCGGCTCACCCCATTAGAATTGAAGCTCCTATCCCTGGTAAATCTTTGGTTGGTATTGAAGTTCCTAATAAGGTGAAGGCAATGGTTACTTTGAGACAGGTTCTCGCTAGTAAAGAGTTTAAAACTCGTAAGAATAATTTAATGATGGCCTTGGGTGAGGATGTGGCTGGACACAGTTGGACTTATGATATAACAAAAATGCCTCACTTACTTATAGCTGGTGCTACTAACTCTGGTAAATCTGTTTGTATTAATTCTGTTATAGTCAGCCTGCTTTACCAAAACGATCCCAATGACCTTAGGTTTATAATGGTAGATCCTAAAAGAGTAGAGCTACCTATTTATAATGGCATCCCACATTTATTAACACCAGTTATTACTGATGTTAAAAAAACAGTTAATGCTTTAAAATGGTGTCTTAATGAAATGGATAGAAGATTTGAAGTTTTATCTAATGCAAAAAAAAGAAATATAGAGGGATATAATGCAGTTGCTCAAGAAAAAATGCCATATATTATTTTTGTGGTTGATGAATTGGCCGATTTGATGGTTGTGGCTGCTAGGGATATTGAGGCAGGCGTAATTCGCTTAACTCAGATGGCTAGAGCAGTAGGTATTCATTTAATATTAGCTACTCAAAGACCAAGCGTGGATGTTATTACTGGTTTAATTAAAGCTAATATTCCAACTAGAATAGCCTTTTCGGTAGCTTCTGGGGTTGATTCAAAAACTATTATAGACTCTTCAGGAGCAGAGAAGCTTTTAGGCCAAGGAGACATGCTTTTTATAAGTCCGAATATTTCAAAGCCAAAAAGAATACAGGGAGTTTTTGTTAGTGATACAGAGGTGAAACGAGTGGTTAATTATATAAAGGAAAGAAGCGGGGATTTCGATTATGTAGATGATATTACTGAAAAACAAAAAGTGGATGGTATGCCCGGTTCTAAATTTGGAGGTGATAACGAAAGAGATGAGTATTACGAAGATGCCAGAGAACTTATTATTAAAACTGGGAAGGCTTCCGCCTCTTTCCTTCAAAGAAAGTTGAGGGTAGGATATGCTCGAGCAGCTAGTCTTTTGGATGAGCTTGAGGATGCAGGTGTAATCGGTGGTGCTAACGGATCTAAGCCTAGAGAAGTTTTGGTTAGTCTTGAAGACTATAATTCTTTAGAAAAACAGGGCATCAGCGGTGTTAACCTTCATAATCGCGAAGAAGCAGAAGTTCCTGAAAGCTATCTTGATAGTGAAGATGAGGAAGGGGATAGTGAGGAAGAGAAAATATTAGAAGAAGATAATGATGACAATGAAAAGAAAGAAGAAGAGAAAAATGAGGATAGTGAAGATTTAGAAGAGGATAGCAAGAAAGAAAATGACGACGATGATGAAGAAGGAATTTATTTTTCCAAGTAAAATCATTTTAATTAAATAAAAAATTATATTAAAGGCTCTAGTTTTTACGTTAGAGCCTTTTTTTATTTAATATTTTCCAGTGTTTTAAAAAAGCGCAAATTATAGTTCTTTTTTAGAAGATGTGTTAAAATAAAAATATAAAATAATCAAATAAAAAATAATATTTATATTTATGAAATTTAAAAGATTTTTTTTAGCAAGTTTTTTTCTGGCCTTACTTTTTAGTTTAACTGCTTGCACAATTCCTTTTACAAACAAAGAAATTACCCTGCCTTTTTTTGAAAAAAAAGCAGAGGTAGCTTTGGGAGAGATGCGTGAGAAAATGGACAGTGTCCCTTACTATAAATCTGATGTTGATTTTAGTTTAAATTTTAAAATAAACGTTGATAAAATAAAAAATATTGATGATTCAGATTCGTCTAATGATGGTCTCTCTAGTTTGGAATCTATGTCGGGTGATATAGGTTTTTTAGATATTGATTCGTTGGAGCAATATTTTAAAGATTGGACCCTAAATTTAAAAATTAAAAATCAAATAGATCAAAAAGAAAAAGATAATAAAAAGCAAAGTAATGAAGCGGATATAAAATTTTTATTTAACAATGGTAGCTGGAATTTTAATTTTAGCTCAATTAATCTAGAAGACAAACAATATTTAAGAATAAATGAAGTGCCAATGATAATGGCTATGCTTTTAGGTCAATTTGTTGGAGAAGAAGTTTATAATAATTGGATAGAGATTAATTTTGAGAGTCTAGAGTCAGGCGATGCCCTCACTCCACTTTCATTTTATTCTGGTTTTAGCGATTCTTTCCTAAATTCAGAAAAGCAAGAAGAAATGAAATATTTTTCTGATGGCCTAGAAGGAAAGTACAGTTTATTAGAAGTAAAAGAAAGGCTTAGTGATGAAGAAATAGATGGAAATAAATGTTATCATTATAAGGTTAAAATTAACGAAGAAGAATTTAAGAAGTTTTTTTATGAAATAAATGGATTTATACGAGAAGATAATCTTGAAATAGAAGAAATTAATGAAGAAGATATAATGGTTGAGTTATCCAAGGTTGTTAGTATGGTTAATATGGATTTATGGGTTGATAAGAAAGATTTTTATTTAAGAAAAACTAGTTTTAGTCTTAATTTTGATCCATCTCAGCTTAAAATTTCAGGCCTAGATATGCCAGAAGAAGCTATTGTATTAGAGTTGAAAGGAGAAACTAAATATTATGATTTTAATAAGTTTATTAATATAGAAAAACCTCAAGACAGTATAGGTATTTCTGAAATTATTGAAAATCAAGTTAAAAAAGCGAAAGAAGAACTAGAAAAAGCCCGTGTTAAAGCTCGTTCTGCTCGGACATTATCTGATGTTAAGCAAATACAAACAGCTTTGGAAATGTATTATAGTGACGTCGGAAGATACCCATCTTTTGTAGAGCCCGGGGGAGAGATATTTTCGGAAAGAAATACTTTAATGAGAGAAATTCCCTCTACTGTTATAGGGGACGAAAGTGCTGTTTGTTTTTCTGACTTTGATTATGTTTATGGCGTAAATAATGAAAGAACAGAATATCAACTTATATATTGTTTAGAAACAGAGGCGGGTGGGGTTACTGCTGGGTACAAGATAGCAAGTCCACAGGGTATTAATGAGAAAGATTTAAGTGGAGAT
>CAZJRJ010000057.1:0-6933 GCA_964548635.1 uncultured Gammaproteobacteria bacterium
AAAAAGTAAAAGAAAAGAAATAATAGGAGTTAAAATCATTATTAATATCCCCTTCCCTAAAGTTGTTAAAGGCTTTTCTTTTATAGAGCTTATAATTTTCAAAGTTTTTTCTTTCATTACTGAAATTAAAATAAGACCAATAAAGAGAGCTGAAAAGGTTGAGATAAAAAATTTCCACCACCAAGAATTGAAAGTCTTTTTGCCTTCTTTGTATTTACCATGGCCCGTCTCCCCTGCTATCTTTGCTTTTTCTGACACAAAAGCTTTTTCTCCTGATTTGTAAAAGACGTTACCAGAAATCTCAGCCCCGTCGTTTATAATCAAAGCCTTAGGTTCCAGATTTTCTCTTTTATCAAGTCTTGTTTTTACATCCCTGCCAATTTTATTGCTAAGGACAAGGCGTGATCCAATCATGTTTAAGTTTCGATTTATCTCTCCTTCTAAATTTGCCTCTGATCCAGCAAAAAGTAAGCTCCAGTTTATCTTGCTATTCCTTTCTGTTTTTAGGTAAGACGCGACAACATAAACATTTTTTTCTATAGAGCCATTTATAATAATAGTATCTCCGGCCACCTTAACGCCTCCTTTTATGATCCCATTAATTTCAACATTAGCCCCTGCTCCGATAAAGTCCCCCTCTATCTCTCCTTCGATTTTAATATTATTAGCAAAGGCAATCAAGTCTCCTTCTATTTTTCCTTTTATAACAATGTTTTCTCCAAAAGCATAAAGATTTTCACTTATAACTTCATTTTTTTCAATGATTATGTTTGTTCTATTTTTTATTTCCCCAGCCAAGGCGGACAAAGGAATAATAAGAAAACATAACATTAAAATAAAAAGAATAAATATTTTTCTTGTTTTTATCATGTTTTTGTGTTTAAATTTAATTTATAGAAATAGTTTTTAAACTGTTTTTTAATTATATCAATTAAATTATGGAAAAAGCAATATTTGAGCTAATAAAAAAAACATCAAAGAACAGAGGTGATTTTAATAAAAATAAGCGAACAATAGCTAAAAAATACAAGATAAACATCCCTAAAAATTCAGAAGTATTAAGAATTTATAAGGACTTAGTAAAAAATCAGAAAATCAGAAAAAATGAGAAAATAGAAGGTTTTTTAATAAAAAGAGCTATTAGAACTATTTCTGGAATTGCCCCCGTGGCAGTTTTAACTAAGCCCTATCCTTGTCCGGGTAAGTGCGCTTATTGTCCAGATGAAAAGGGTGTCCCCAAAAGCTATCTATCAAACGAACCGGCCGTGATGAGAGCGATTAGAAGCAAGTATAATCCTTATGAGCAAGTACAGTTTAGAATTAAGGCCCTAGAAGATAATGGTCACAACCCCACTAAAATTGAACTGATAGTAATGGGTGGAACATGGAGTTTTTTTAATAAAAAATATAAATATTGGTATATAATTAATTGTTTTAAAGCAGCCAATGATTATAGGGAGAGGAAGGATTTGGCTAAATATTTAAATGATTATAAAAATATAAAGAAAAACTTAAGTATTTTAGAACTAAAAAAGATTTTATTAGAAGAACAAAAGAAAAATGAAAAAGCAAAATATAAAATAATAGGTTTAACGCTAGAAACCAGACCTGACTTTATTAACGAAGAAGAATTGGTAGAAATGAGAGAGCTTGGAGCCACCAGGGTGGAGCTAGGTGTGCAAGCGATAGATGATGAGATTTTAAAAATTAATAAAAGAGGACATGGGGTCAAAGAAACTGCACTTGCCACTAAAGCTTTAAGAGATTTTGGCTTTAAGGTTACTTATCATTTTATGCCAGGATTGCCAGGATCAAGTGTTGGCAAAGATTTGGAGATGTTTAAGATGCTTTTTCAAGATGAAAGATTTCAACCAGATCAAATAAAATTTTATCCTACAGTAGTTACTAAAGGGAGTTTGCTTTACAGATGGTGGCGAGCGGGAAAGTATAAACCATACAGTGACAAAGAATTGCAAGGCTTAATTATTAAATGTAAAAAAATTATTCCTCCCTATGTTCGTGTTATAAGATTGATTAGAGATATCCCTGGAGAGTCTATAGAGGCTGGTAATAAAATAACTAATCTAAGGCAAATAATGAAAGACAAGGGGATAAAATGTCAATGTATACGTTGTCGAGAAGCGAAGAATAAAAAAATTGATAAAAAAGATTTATTTTTAAAAAATATTAAATATTCAGCTTCAGGTGGTCGGGAGGAATTTATTAGTTACGAGTCTAAAAGTAGAGATGTTTTATACGGATTTATTCGTTTGAGGTTGAAAGATAACCTAAAAAAGGATAATATTTTAATAAGAAAAGAAAAAGTTGCCTTCATAAGAGAGCTGCATGTTTATGGTGAGTTGGTTTCAGTGGGACAGAAAAAAACAAAAGTTCAACATAGGGGCTTGGGGAAAAAATTAATGGAAGAAGCTGAGAAAGTTTCTAGAGAAAACGGTTTTGAATATATGGCAGTTATTTCAGGAATAGGAGTAAGAGGGTATTATAGAAAGATGGGTTATAGATTGGGAAAAACTTATATGATAAAAAAAATATAATTAATAATAAATTTAAAAACATGTCTCAAGTAAAAAAAGCAATAATAGCCGTGGCTGGATCAGGTACTAGATTATTACCAGCTACTAAAGCAATGCCTAAAGAAATGCTTCCTATAGTTGATATTCCTATTATTCAGTTAGTAGTGGAAGAATTAGTAGAAGCAGGTGTTAGAGATATAATAATGGTAACTAAATGGGATAAAAAGACCCTAGAAGATCACTTTGATTATAACTGGGCTCTTCAAAGAGAGCTTGAAAAAGGTGGAAAAGAAAAAAGATTAAAAGAAATAGTGAGAATTTCAGAAATGGCTAATTTTATTTATGTTCGTCAAAAGGGTCCTTATGGAAACGGTACTCCAATTCTTTCAGCTGCTAGTTTAGTGGAAAATGAACCCTTCTTTTTTGTTTGGGGCGACGATTTAGTTAAATCTAAAACTTCTTTTAGCAAGGCTATACTAGAAGATTTTAATAAAAAAAATAAACCTATAATTGGTGTTCAAGAAGTAGGAAAAGATGAAGTAAGCCGATATGGCATAGTTAAACTTAAAGGCGAAAGCATGCAAATAGAGGATATTATAGAAAAGCCATCAATTGAGGAAGCTCCTAGTAGATTGGCTGTTTTTGGTAGAATGATTTTAAATCAAGAGATAATCGATATTTTAAAAGAAACACCACTTGGTAAGGGGGGCGAGCTTTGGTTAAATGATGCTGTAGGAGAATATTTGAAAAGGGGTGGAGAATTTTATGCTAAAAAGGTTGAAGATGGCGAGTGGTTGACAACCGGTGATCCCCTAAACTATATTAAAGCTACTTTAAAATATGCTGTAGAAAGAGAAGATATAGGTGAGGAGGTAAAGAAATTTTTTAAGGAATTAGAATAAATTTTTTTGACCTTTAACAAAGAGGAGGGGGTAATCATGATAGACATAGAAAGAGAAGGGGTTTTTTAATATTTGTAAAATTGGATTACCAGTCATTCAAATCTAAACGTTAAAAAATGTCTTGTTGATGGGAAAATGATTTCTGTCAACGAATTGATTAAGGAAGTTTTCTCAAAAACAAAAAAGGGTGAAAAGTATTGTAATCGTTTTTCAGTAGTCCTTGTTTTGCTTAAAAAGAAAACAGAGACATAGGGAGGTAGGAGGCTATGAAGGCATTCAAAGAGTGTAATAAAAGATATGAGGGCAAATGTGTTCATCGAGGTTTTAAATGTAAGTTAGGACAAGAAATTGAGGTGGGTGAGTGCTGGAGAATGTGCAAAGAGGGTGTTATGTTCTTGCAATGTCCCGTTTGTGAATCTGAGCTTTGGTTTGACATTGAAACAAATGGCCCTGGTACAGGAAGCATCTTTTTTTGCCCCACTTGTAACAAGGACGTTAGTCTTGCTGTCGCTGTTCAGACAAGAGAACTTTTAAACGAGAAATTAAAAGAAAATCAAAAGGTTCTGGCGGAGTATAAAAAATTAAGCCTAACTCCAAGAGGCTTTGATGTTCTTGATAGGGTGAAAAAAGAAGATGAGCGGATAAAGGCGATGATTGCTAATTTTAGAGAGATAAATTAAAAAAAGAACAATTTTTATGGAGCGAATCTCAGTGTTTGAGAAACGCTCCTTTTTATTTAAGAATTTAAAAATAGCCAGAAAAAGATGAATATTCCAGAGGATAACATAAAAAACAATGAAAGAAACAAGAAGACAAAAAAGATAAAATTATAAGCTTTTATTAAATAAATTGCTATCATGTTAATTTTTTCATCTCCTAGTTTTTTGTGATCAATTCGAAGATAACCCATTTTATTTTTAATAAAATAAGCTAAATACTTTTTGCCCCACTTTGATTTATTAAGAAACAATAAGACCAGGCCATAACTAGAAAAAAATGGCACAAGAATAAATAAACAAGACAATAAATAGACTAATAAAAGTTTCATAATTTAAAGATAGTTAAATTTTTTAAGCCACGCGTTAAATCTTTCTTCCTTGTCTTTTCCAAAGATTGATAATTCTTTTTTAATTTTATTAATATCTTCTTCCTTTGATAGGCGACCTTCTTTTTTTGAGAAAAATTTATCTGCAAAACAAATTATTTCTTCTTCAATTGAAACTGGTATCATGTTTCTTTTAGGAAATGGTAATTTTTGATTTTTAATATCTTCTATAGAAATCCCTACGCCAACATGTCTTTCACAAACCAGCGCGTGTTTAGGAAAACCTTCTTTTTCTAGAAGATCCCTACCTAAAACTCCGTGACAAATGTAAGGACTCTCCCCAAAGCATTTAATTTTAGGAGCATTGGTTAAAAACATTCCAATATCATGAAGTATCGAAGCTTCTTTTATAAATTCTAAATTAGGCTTAAAGTTTTTGGCTTTTTGAGCAACTTCAAGCGCTTTTTTAGTAACAGATTTACTGTGCTCTACTAAAATGTGATAGGGCTCAGAGTTTTTTTCGTAATATTTTTGAATTATTTTTAAGGGGTCCATATTAAAATTCTTTTAAACCAGTTTTATAAGCTTCCCGTAGCCACTTTTTTTTCTTTTTTAGAGACGACATTTTTACAGAGCCAAAATAGTTTTTGCAAACTGGTTTTACTCCGCAAAATTTTAAATCATTTCTCATCATTTTAAAACCAGGATCTCCCAGTAAGTATTTGTAATACCAAGTTGGGGAATCCATGGTTACCATTATTCTCGCAGATTTGTGAGAAAGCAATTTGTCCCACCTAGGTATGGAAAAAAGAGGTTTTTTATATTTGTAGGCAAAGCCAGGTTGAAAAGTAATTTCTATAAATACTTTTAACAGAGAAGGAGCTACTGACCACCAAGTTGGATAGCTAAAGACTAAATGATCAGCCCATGCTATTAGTTTTTGAGCTTCTACTAGGTCACCAGGAAGTTCTGGTATTTCTTTATGTTCATATTTAATATATTTTTCCAAAGTTAAATTTTTCAAAGAAATCTCTTTGAGTTCGTTACCAACTTCTTTAGCACCCTTAATGTAATTATCCACTAAAGCATTAGAAAAACTTTCAGTCCTTGGATGAGCTCTTATTATTAATATTTTCATTTTTATAGTTTAAAGTATAATTTCACATACCCTTTGTTATCGGATGTAATTTAATAATTTTGGGTCGGAATTAATAATTCATTTATTTTATTTTTTACTTCTTCAAAATTTATATTTTTCTGATGTTTAATGTGAAGACTTTTTATTCCGGTTGAATTTAAAACCTTGTCTACAAAGTCATCTCTTTCCTGCCTATCACTTCTATTATGTGTTTTTCCGTCGTACTCAATGGCAATAATTGGTTTTAAATACTGTTTTTCGAAAATAACAAAATCAATTGTTTTTCTGTTTATTTTATTATGATAAGCCCAAAAATCTTTTTTTGTAGAAGTAACTTGAATAACATTACTTAATACAATTTGTGGAAAAACAATATATTCAGCAGGAATAATTTGTTGTAAACCTTCAAAAAACTGTCTTTCAGGTATGTTTAATAAAAAGTCTTTTTTTTTGAAAGGTAAAGTTTTTTCTTCTTGTTGAAGAAAAATAGAAATTTTATCCCTAAAAAAATAAAATAAAATTCCAAGAATTATGACGACTATTATTAGTAAAATTTCCATAGATGATTGTAAAAAATTATTAAATTATTTCCGATAACTCGTTTATAAGCGAACTTAGTGTTTGATAATTGTTGAAAGTTGTATGTTATGTGAACTTTTTTATTTTTTTATGCCTAAGCGGGATTAATTGAAATATTTTTTTAACTCCTTTCTTTTAATTTCTTTTTGTTTTCTTGTTTCTAGGTTTTTTATTTGAACTGTGCCTTTTTTAGATTCTTCTTCTCCATAAATAACTACATATTTTACACTTTGGCTTAGGGCGTAGTTGAATTGGTTTTTGAAAGTAGTATCTTCTAGAAAGCTTATTTCTGTATTAAGTCCTAAAGACCTTAAATCCTCAGCTATTTTTATATAGTCATTATTTTTGTCTGGCATAAGTCTCAAAATCATCACTTCGGTCACTGTTTTTTTATCCTTTTTTATTATATTTAAGTGTTCTAGGGCGGCGAAAAGTCTGTCTATTCCTATTGAAGCTCCTACGGCTGGTAATTCTTGGCCGGTAAATCTACTTACTAAATTATTGTATCTTCCTCCAGAAAACACACTTCCAAATTCTGGCGCGTCTGTGAGGGAGGTTTCCATAACTGGACCAGTATAGTAGTCTAGTCCCCTGGCAACAGAAAAATCAATTTTAACATAATCTTCTAGCACCTTCATTTCTTCTAGATAATTTAAAATTTCTTCCAACTCCCCTATTCCTTCCTCGGCAATTTCAACCCCCTTAAATGTTTCTTTACACTTTCTAAGCAGTGTT
>CAZJRJ010000058.1:0-6821 GCA_964548635.1 uncultured Gammaproteobacteria bacterium
ATTTTCTATATTAATAGATTTTTTTAATTTAAAGTTACCCACCTCTGTCCTTTCTAACTCTTTTAAATAAGCTCCACAACCCAATTTCTCGCCAATATCAAAAGCTAGAGATCTAATATAAGTTCCTTTCGAACACTTTATTTTAATTTTTAAAATAGGCCAAATATATTTTTCCAATTTTATTTTATAAATTTTTATTTCACTAGATCTTCTTTCTATAGTCTTGCCTTGTCTGGCTAATTCATAAAGTTTTTTTCCTTTTACTTTTTTAGCACTAAACATTGGAGGCACCTGTTCTTGTTTACCCTTAAAACTTTTTAAAACTTTTTTTATATTTTTTTTATCAATCTCTTCTCCTTCATATTCATGTAAAAATTTCCCTTCCCTGTCGTATGTATCCGTAACTTTTCCCAAAAAAAAATCAGCCAAATATTCTTTTTTTTCCTGTACTATTTTATCTATTCTTTTTGTAGACTCTCTGCCTATGGCCAAAATTAAAACCCCGCTCGCGAAAGGATCCAGGGTGCCAGCATGTCCTATTTTTTTTATTCCTGTAATCTTTCTCATTTTATCAACAATATCATGAGAAGTCGGTCCAATCGGTTTATTTATAATAATAAAACCTGAATCTTTCATTTTTTAATAATTAATTTTAAAATTTTTAAATCCTTTCAATCTAGTGCTAATCTCATAATTTACCTTTTCTACTTTTGCAAAAAGAGGTCCTTTATAACACCAATTCAAAATATCTACTAGGTCGTCATTATCTCCTTCGGCCTCTATATAAACAGATCCGTCAGACATGTTTTTAATCCAACCACACACTCCCAATTTTTCAGCTTTTCTTTTAGCACTAAACCTAAAGGAAACCCCTTGAACTCTTCCATAAATTGAAACTTCTAAGTGTTTCATAAATTATTACAAACAAAAACGCAACAAAAAATGTTGCGCTTTTGAAATTTTATATTTTATTTATTTTTTCCATAGACCATGAACGTTACAATAAGCGCGAGCAGATAAAACGTTTGCTTCAACTCTAAATTCTGCCACTGACTCATCTCCAGGATTTAAAAATTTCTTAAAACTTTTATTGTCCGCCGTGAGTTCAATCCACTCTATATAATGAGCCTCTTCCATAGGATGAGGAACTGAACCTATTTTGACTCGAACTAAATCTTCTTCTATTTCAATAACTGGCGAGTGCTTTTCTTCTCCCTCGTCGCTATTTTTTTCATCTAATAATTCCATATTCTCTCCACAACAAACTAATTGTCCAGCTCCAATATGTAAAACCTCTATTACGTTGCCACAAATATCACATTTATAAACTTCATTTATTTTTGTCATATTTTTTTACTTAATAATTAATATGTTTCACATTTAATCTCGAAATAAGATTGAGGGTGACCACAACTAGGACATTTAAGGGTAGCCTCTTCTCCTACATGGACATAGCCACATTTTCTGCAAAGCCACTCTTTTTTCTCACTCTTTTTAAATGTTGTATTATTTTCAATTTGTTCTAATAATTTTCTAAATCTTTCTTCATGGTGCTCCTCTGCTTTACTTATAGCTCTTAATCTATCAGCTATTTCCACCAATCCCTCTTCTTCAGCAATTTTAGCAAAACCAGGATACATTTCTGTGTTTTCATGATTTTCGCCTTTTATGGCTGCTTTTAAATTTTCTGCAGAATCTCCAAAAATAGTGGGAACATCTGCCCCTACTACAACTTCCTCTTGATTTCCCACCTTTTTATCCTTTAATTCATTAATCAAACGCATTAACCACTTAGCGTGTTCCCTTTCGTTTTCTGCAGTTAATAAAAATATTTCAGATAATTGTTCATAGCCCTCTTTTTTTGCAACCTTGGCATAAAAAGTATATCTATTTCTAGATTGACTTTCACCAATAAAAGCCTTAGCTAAATTTTTAATTGTTTGTTCCATAAATTTAAATTTAATAATTAACTATTACATTCTATTATTTTAACACTTTAGAGTCAAGGAATAACACTTGCAAAAAAATAATAAATCTATTACTTTAAATGAAATTAAATACTTAAAAAAAGGAGAGGAAAAATGGAAAAGATAGTTATAGGCGCGGAAGAACTAAGAAAATTTGGGATTACCGTAAAAACAGCAAGAGAGGTAGAGCTCAATGTTATTGGAAGAAAATTGAGCGGAGCGCTAATAGTGTCTTGTGGGGGAAGATGTGTCGAATTACCCCCTGAAACTAAATTTGAAAGAAAAGACTCAGAAGAGTCTTGAAAGGAAGAACCAAAAATGAAAAAAACATAAGCCCCTGCAAAAAACAGGGGCTTTTCTTTTACAAAAGTATTGACAATATTGTCAAATATAGTATTATTTAGATAGTTGTCTAAATATCTAAATAAATATATGAATTTAACAAAAACACTGCAAGCAGTCGCTGATCCTACTAGAAGAAAAATTTTGGAAATTCTAAAGAAAAAAGATTTAACTGCCGGTGAAATTAAAGATAATTTTTATCTTACCTTCCCCACCCTCTCTCATCATCTAAACGTTTTGAAAAATGCTGGTCTGGTAAGTTCTAGAAAAAATGGCCAAGAGGTAATCTATTCTCTTAATTTAAGCGTATTTGAAGAAACCACTGCTTATTTAATAAAACTATTTAAAAAATAATTTAAAATTTTATGGAAAACCCTATAAAACCAAATTTTAAAACTGAAATTTTTTCCCTCTTGATTATTTTAATAACAGTTAGTTTATCTTTTTACTTTTATGGCAAATTACCTGATGAAATTCCAATCCATTGGAACCTTGCTGGAGAAGTTGACAGAATGGGGTCCAGTACAAATATGATTTTTGCCATGCCAGCTCTTCTAATATCTTTTTATTTACTATTTTTGTTTTTACCTTTACTTGATCCTAAAAAAGAAAGGTATAAAGAGTTTAAAAAAGTTTATCATACCTTCAAAAACATAATAATATTCTTATTCTTTTTATTATATTTAGCCGTGGGATTAAGCGGTCTAGGATATAATATTAATATTGGCCTGCTTATTCCTATTGTCGTAGGTATTTTATTTATAATTATTGGTAATTATTTTGATAAAGTTAAATCTAATTGGTTTATGGGAATAAAAACTCCCTGGACCCTATCATCTGAAGAAGTTTGGAATAAAACTCACAGACTAGGAGGAAAAACTTTTATGCTCGGTGGCCTACTATTAATAACAGAGCCTTTTCTTCCTGTTAGCTTAAAATTACCTATATTTATACTAGCCATATTACTAGCAGCGATTACTCCTATTATCTACTCTTATATTCTTTACAGACAAGAAAGCACTAGCTCTAAATAAAAAGTTTTTATTTAACAAATATGAGCAGAAAGGGTCCACCACACTACTGTCTACATTAAAAAACCCAGTTTATCTGGGATTTTTTTAATGCGGTGGGATAGGGATTCGAACCCTAGGTAGTATTTCTACTACACGGCTTTTCGAGAGCCGCGCATTCAACCAACTCTGCCATCCCACCAAAACATTTATCTACGTAGATAATATAAAAATATCTATTTTCTTAAACTAAAATAAACAAATTTACCTTCTTTTAATTCGTCTAATTTTATACCACCTATTCTTACTCTTTCTAAATCAATAATATTTAGTCCTAAAGCTTTAAACATTCTTCTAATTTGCCTCTTTTTACCTTGGGTTAAAATAATTTTAAAAACATCTTCTTTAATATATTCCACTTTCCTAGCCTTAACAAACCCATCTCCCTCGCCGATGTCGACACCTCCTAAAAATTTATTCTTTATATCATCTTTAACATTCGACGTTTGATGCTTAATTTTTACACGGTATTCTTTCTCATGTTCAAATCTGGGATGCATCATTTTTTCTGCCCAGTTTCCATCATTGGCCAAAACCACAAGTCCTCGACTATCTTTATCTAATCTTCCAACCACAAATAATCTTTCTTTTAAATTTACTAAATCAAAAACATTTTTTTCATTTTTAAATTTTCTGTTAGTGCAAGTATAGCCGATGGGTTTATTTAATTTTATATAAATTTTATCTTCAATTGGTTTTATAACTTTATTACCAATTTTAACTTCGTTCGCCTTGTCTGCTTTAACGCCTAATTCTGCTATTTTGTCGTTAATTAAAACTTTCTTATTACGAATCAAATCTTCAGCTTTTCGCCTAGAACAATAGCCTGAATCAGCAATGTATTTTTGTAAAACTATTTTCATTTTTCATTTTTTAATTGCAAATTCATCAAACTAATTAAAGCTATTAAAATCCAAAAAATAATTGCTAGATCGTTTTTAAAATAAGGGACGTCTACTAAACCGTGAATTATAATCACAATCGTAGACCCTGTTAATCCCAAAAATAAATATTTATACTCATTTTCTCTAGCTACAAGCTTATAGCCAATGGCTAAAAGCTTTATTAATAACCAGACAAAAAGTAACATCCCAAAAAATCCTAATTCAACCCAAAGATTTAGAAATATATTGTGAGGATAAAGATAAGTCTCGACCGGCTGCCAATATTTAGCCTTATATTCTTTATTAAAAAGAAGTAGTTTAGTTCTAAATAAAGGATCTTTGTCTTTATTATAAAAAATTCCCTCTTGATGATACGGCTCAACCCTTTTTTGATAATTTGATAAACCAAGTCCTAAAAAAAATGTTTTTTTATTTTCAGTCAAAACACTCCAGGTTTCTCTCCATTGCTGTTTTCTTATCTCACCCGACAAATCTTTTAAAGAAACTTTATCAACTATCCAGGTTCTCTCTATGGGTGAGAAAATTAAGAAAATTAAAGTTGAAATTGTTAAGACGTAAATAGCCCAGCGCCAATATTTTCCTAAGAAAAAAATAAAAAAGGCAAAAGCAACAACCAGTGCAACAATTGCTCCCTCAGATTTGGCAAAATAAATTGAAAACAAAGACAATATTATGGTTAAAAACAAAAAAACAATTTTTAGTAAATCAATTCTTTTAAAAGATTTTATTGAAAAAATTTTAATATTTCCCCAAAACTCTCCCAAAAACACCATTACTAAGGGAGCTAGAAAAAGAGCTAGGGCGTTGGGATAAGAAAAAACAGAAGTCACCCTTCTTGTTTCTTCGAACTGCCAAAAATCATTAATAATTCCCCAGCCAGTAAATTTTTGCACCAAAGCGTATAATGAGAGAAAAAAGGACGATAAAGCTAGGGTATATATTATTTTCTTTGTTTGTTTATTTTCTTGAAAATTGTTTAACACCAATATAAAGACCAAAATTGGTTCAAAAAAATAAGCCTTCCAAACACCCAAGGAGCTATTAGAAAAATTAGCTACTCCAGCTGAAATAAAAGCAATAATAATTAATAAGATAATTTCCGGGCCAAAGGGATAATTTATTCTTGTATTTTTATTTTTAAAATATTCTTTAATACCATATTCTCCTTTTATGAGGTTGTTAAATTTTGTCTTTTTAATTAGCCAAACAAAAAAAGCAATTAAAATCATTGCTTCAAGTAAAGTGGAGGGTATGCCAAATAAGCTAAAACGAATTAAATAAACGGGCAAGAGAAAAATCAAAGCCAAAATAGCCCAGTTTAAATTCTTAAAAGCTAAAAAAGTATAAAGTAAACAAAATAAAATTAAAAACCAAATCATAAATTTTTATAAGGTCATAAGCATGTAGAGGCCCAAGACAATCAAACAAGTTCCTAAGAGTTTTTGAATCAAAATTTTTCCTTTTAATTCCTCTTTAATAACACCTGGAAACTTAGCAGAAAGAAATAAAATAATCAACAAAAGAAAAATATATTCCGTGCCTTTTAAGGAGTTTATTAAAGCCACATTGCCCAGGCTTATTGCCCAATTTAAAAGTATAAAAGAAATTGCCGCTGACACCCTAACAAATAAAAAAAATGGCAAGTTTTTTACAGGCTGAGTATTTTTTTGACTCTCTTTTATATGTTTTCTCCAACTTGGAACAAATAAAATTAGTAAAACTCCGATAAAATTTCCTAGACGAGACCAGACAAAACCCCCAATAAAGGGCTGTGTCATATAAATATATTTTATTAAGACATAATAAGAAGCAAAAAGGAAAGCTGCTATAGTAGAATTAGTAATTAATCTTCTAGTTGGTCTGTAGCGCGCATGTATCCCTCCTAAAACATGACCAAATACATTTTTAACTCTTTCTTTAACCTCTCTAAACACATAAAAACGAGTTTCCTTAACTGATATCAAAACACCTCCTACAATTAGATTTATAAAAGCTATAATTTGCCTTTCTCCAAGTGCTTGATTTAAAAAAACAAAAGAAAGAAAGAAAGTAAAAATCGGAATTAAAGCTCCCACAATAGGCACCACTCTAGTGGCCTCACTTTGATGCAGGGCCTTGTACCAAAAAATCAAAGTAACTAAAAATAAAAAGCCCGCTATCAAATCTAGTCCCAATTCATGCAAATTAGGTGTCCAGGGATCAAAAATTAAAAGAACAAAATTAAAAATACTCCAAATGCCCACAAAAAAAGCATAGGTCACAGAAGAATGAAACCTTTTTGATAATAAAAATTTATCAGCTGTATAAACCCCAGCACTAATAAAATAAGATAATATTGCTATCAATAACCACATAGTAAATTAATAAATTTTGTTTTCTCTACAAACCTTTTTATAAAAATTAACACTTGACCTTGGCTTTCTTTTAAAGGTTTTTCTATCAACCGCGTAAAGACCGAATTTGGGCCAGTACCCTTCAGCCCATTCAAAATTATCAATCAAAGACCAATAAAAATAACCTCTTACATCAATTCCCTC
>CAZJRJ010000059.1:0-6737 GCA_964548635.1 uncultured Gammaproteobacteria bacterium
TTTAATTTGCGTGATAATTTTTAAACATAGTAGAAGGGAGATAGAAATAAACTTATCCACAGTTTCGAAATATTTAATATTACTCTTTTTATTTATATTTTCTTTATCATTTATATTTTTTAAAAATATAAATTTGGTGCATGCTGATTATTATTATACTAAGAGTTTAGGAGCTGGATTTAGCTCAAGGGATAAATGTTTAAAAACTTTTGATTTTATTGATAAAGGTTTAAGATATAATCCTGACAGCCTTTTTTACAGGAAAGAATATATTAGGTATAATTTAAATTGTTACCATTATTTTAAAGATGAAGAGGAGAGCGATTGGATTCGTGATAATTTATTAGATATAATAGAAAACACTAAAGAACAAGAAGATAACTATGGTTATAGACTTTATGAAGCTCGGATTTATTCTCTCCTAAGTCAGAAAGATGATGTATATTATGCCCGAGCAGAGAATATTTATAAAGAGTTAATTGAAAAAAGTCCCTATATTATTACCTCTTATAAAGAATTGGCTAGATTAAAAATGCAGAAAGGAGAAGTGGGGAAAGCTATAACTTATCTAAAAAAAGCTATTGAAATAAGCCCCTTGACTAGTAATAAGTATCTAAACAAGGAGCACAGAGAAGAGCTTGAGAATGAGCTTAATTCTATAAATAGTATTCTGAATAATTTAGAATATCAACAAAATAATAAAAATTAATTTTTTAATATGCTTTATTTGAATTTATCATTTACTTTTATTTTTGGTCTTATAATTGGCAGTTTTCTAAATTGCCTTATTTGGAGACTTCACACTGGGGAAAGCTTGTGGGGAAGGTCATATTGCCCTAAGTGTAAGAAAAAAATAGTTTGGTATGATAATATTCCTTTGATTAGTTATTTTATTTTAAGGGGTAGGTGTCGTTCTTGTAAGAAAAGTATATCTTGGCAATATCCTTTAATTGAGTTTTTGGCAGCTTTTTTGTTTATGTTTTCTTTTTATCTTAATGCTAAAACTGGATCAATCGATAGTTTTAAGATATTAAAAGATTGGTTTATTATTTCGGTAATGTTGATAGTTTTGGTTTATGATTTGCGCTGGTATTTGATTTTGGACAAGGTTATGTTTCCGTCCTTGCTCGTGGTTTTAATAATAAATGTTGTTCTTGGATTTTCTTGGATTAATTTGTTTATTTCTGCTATAATAGGATTATCCTTTTTCTTAATTCAGTTTGTGATTTCTAAAGGTGCTTGGATTGGGGGAGGTGATTTAAGATTGGGCCTTTTTATGGGAGTGGCCCTAGGGCACTGGAAACTCATAATTTTAGCTATATTTTTATCTTATTTAATAGGTTCTTTGGTTGGTTTATTTTTACTTTTTTTAAATAAGAAAAAATGGGGTTCAAAAATGCCATTAGGTGTTTTTTTGGCAATGGGAACTATTATAACCATATTTTTTGGTCAAGTAATAGTAGATTGGTATTTTGGGCTTTTTTAATTCATTGTCAATTCTTTTAAATTTTAGTATAATTTAGTATAATAATAAAAAGGAATTATTTTTAAACATTTTAATATGAAAGAGGATATCTTAGCTGCTTTAGATGTGGGGTCATCAGAATCAAGGTTGGTTATAGCTCAAAAATCATCTCAAGATGATGGCGGAAAAATTAAAATTATAGGAGCCACCTCACTTCCTACTGAAGGAATAAGTAAGGGGGTAGTTAAGAGTATTGATGACGTCACTTCAACCATATCAGCTCTTTTGGAAAAAGGAGAGAGATTAACCGGTTTTCCAATAGATAGTGTTTGGGTAAGTATTAACGATCCTTATATAAAATGCGAGATTAGTAAGGGGGTAATCGCGGTAAGTAAAAGTAACGGAGAGATAAGCCAAGATGATGTTGATAGAGCTATAGATGCTGCTGGTACTCTTTCTGTGCCTGTTAATTATGAAATTCTTCATGTTATTCCGATTAATTATACAGTTGATAATCAGAAAGATATTAAGGACCCTATTGGGATGAACGGGGTTCGTTTAGAGGTTGAGGTTTTAATTGTTCAAGGAGCAAGTAGTCAAATTAAAAATTTAACCAAGGCTATTTATAGGACAGATGTTGATATTGATAATTTAGTTTTGTCTCCCTTGGCCGTAGCTGAAGTTATTGCTAGCAGAAAACAGAAAGAATTGGGAATGGCTGTTGTAGATATCGGCGCATCTACCACCAGCATGGCTGTTTTTGAGGAGGAGAAATTAATACATACGGCTATCCTACCAGTAGGATCTGAGCATATTACCGCCGATATGGCAATTGGTCTTAGGTGTCCTATAAATTTAGCTGAGCGGATTAAGATTGAACATGGTAATAGCGATAGTAGTCTTTTTTCTTCAAAGGATAAAGTCGATATTACTGATTTAGTAAAAGAAGAGGAGGTTAACGATGACATAAGAGAGGTATCAAGAAAATATATAGCTGAAATTATCGAGGCTAGAGTTGAAGAAATCTTTGATATGGTGGATCAGGAATTAAAAAAAATAGATAGATCAGGAATGCTTCCAGCTGGAGTTATCTTGTCTGGTGGAGGAGCAAAGTTACCAGGAATAACAGAGGTTGCAAAAAATAAACTAAGATTGCCAGTGGCCGTGGGAGAAATTAGAAACATGGATGTAATAATTGATAAGATAAGTGACCCAAGATATTTTAATGCGGTTGGTTTGATTCTGTGGGCAGAATCAGAATCAGAAGGAGAAAAAAGGAGTTTTGTTAATAAGGGGAAAGAAACTATGGGCA
This sequence comes from uncultured Gammaproteobacteria bacterium, assembly GCA_964548635.1. GTDB lineage: Bacteria > Patescibacteriota > Patescibacteriia > Patescibacteriales > JAGXOH01 > JAIOTG01. The sequence continues at coordinate 2,778 of CAZJRJ010000059.1, forward strand.
AGACAATAAAAAGATTTAAAGATTTGTTTTCCAGGTTGATGCCATAAATTACTATGATTAGCCTATATTTTTGAGGGGGTTGATAATTTTTTTTTAATAATATATCATTAAAATAATAACAGTTTAATATTAAGGAGGATCTATTATTTTTAATTTTTTAATCTATGGGAGAAGTGAAACCGAGTGCTGAAACTTTTGCTAAAATTAAAGTGGTTGGTGTTGGTGGAGGAGGAGGAAATGCCGTTAATAGAATGGTTGAAAAGGGCATAAAAGGAGTTAATTTTGTGGCGATTAATACTGATGTTCAGGCACTTCATTATAATAAAGCTAATGAGAAAATTCACATAGGAAAATCAGTAACTAGAGGCTTGGGGGCTGGAATGAATCCTGATTTAGGCAGGGAAGCGGCCGAGGAATCTCAAAACGAAATTAGAGACGCGTTGAAGGATTCTGACATGGTTTTTATTACCTGTGGACTGGGTGGAGGAACTGGTACTGGGGCCGCCCCAGTTGTGGCTGAAATAGCTAAAGATTTAGGAGCTTTAACCGTAGCAGTTGTAACAAGACCCTTTTCTTTCGAAGGTGGACAAAGAGGAAAGATAGGGGAAAGAGGATTTTCAGAATTGGCTGACAAGGTTGACACTATTATAACTATATCTAATGATAAATTATTGCAAGTTATTGATAAAGAAACCACTCTATTAGATGCTTTTTTGGTAGCTGATGACGTTTTAAGACAGGGTGTTCAAGGCATTGCCGAAGTTATTACCATGCCAGGTATAGTGAATGCTGATTTTGCTGATGTGCGCACTGTTATGAGTAACGCTGGATCAGCTTTAATGGGTATTGGTGAAGCTGAGGGAGAAAATCGTTGTGTAGAGGCTGCTAAGGCCGCCATTAGCTCTCCTCTCTTGGATATGTCAATTGAAGGAGCACAAGGGGTTGTATTTACTATATCAGGTGGATCTAATTTAGGTATGAACGAGGTTAATGAAGCCGCTAAGATAATAACAGCTTCAGCCGATGAAGAGGCAACTGTGATATTTGGTGCAGTTGTAGACGATAATTTAAAAGATCAAGTAAAGATAACTGTAATAGCAACTGGTTTTGATAATCAAAAGAAAGCGCCAAAAGATAATCCTGATAATGCTTATGCTCCTAGTAGTTTTATTGAGGAAGAACAGAAAAAGGATTCAAACTCTTTTAGAGACAACGAGGATTTTAAAGAGGATGACACCTGGAGTGAAAAAAAGACTGAGAAAGAAGAAGAAAGAGAAGAAAAAAAGGAAAAAAAATTAAGTAAAATTTTTTCATCAGTAGAAGAAGCTCAGTCTAAGTTTGTTAAAGAAGATAAAAATGATGAAGACAAAAAAGACGATGACGATGAATTGAGTGTCCCAGCATTTATTCGGAAAAAGATGATGTAAGGGTATAAACATCCAAGATATTGCAATATTAGCATAGAAAGGCTACAAAAATACTATTTTGTAGCCTTTTTTGATTGATTTAAGAGTATTTTGGCACAAAATAGCAGTTATATTTATTTTGTGGATAAAAACTATAAATCCGTAAGAAATTAATTAAAAAAGGAATTTAATTAATTTTTTACGGATTTTTTGTATGAGAAAAAGAAATTTAGAATTTCATATTAAAAGTGATGATTATTTCGGAACGCTTGCTACGGTTTTAGATTTGCTTAGGCAAAATTTAAATCCGTTTAAACAAAAGCAAGAGAAAAATACATTAGAAAATAAAGTTAAGGAATTAATGTATTTGCAGAAGAATTTCAAGATAGTTAAAAAGTAGTTTAACAATTTAAATATTAATTTATTTCGGCAGAGTCCGGGATAACTAGAAAGGGGGTGATGTTATGAATCAAAAACCCCAAGAGGTCACTGATGAGAATGATTGCAGTGAAGATTATCCATTAGGAGGATCTCTTGAACCTTATGATATTTGGCATGATTTGCAAATACTTGAAAACTTCAGGTACGAATTAGCTCAAATAAAATAAGACACCCACCCACAAGTGGGAGGATGTCTTAAATGCGATGAACATCTCTTAGGAAAATAATGCAGTCTTCTCAAGAGATTTCAGTATCAACCTATCAATTTTAGCATTACAAGTCAAGCTAAAATTGATTTTAACAAATTAATAATATCAATTCTTTTAGGGAGTTGATTAAGAAAAATTATGCAAACTAAAACAATGACCAGAACTGCCATTAAGCAGGAAATTGGTTATCTAGGTGACTTCTTTATGGAAGTTGCAAACACAAAACCTTATTTTAAAGCAGCGTTTGAAGGTTTTGCAGGAACAGGTAAAACATACACATCAGCAATGGTGGCGATTGGTCTTCATAAGAAAATTAAATCAAAGAAACCAGTTGTTATGTTTGACACAGAAAAGTCAGCTAAATTTTTAAAACGTGTTTTTAAAGAAGCTGGCATCGAGTTACTTGTAAAGGAATCAAGAACACTAGCAGATTTAAAAGAGACAATGAGGATTTTAAGAAAGGATCAGGTTTCAGACATTTTGTTAATCGATAGTATTTCTCATGTTTGGGAGGACACAGTTGAAGCATTCAAAAGAAAGATGAAAAGGAATTATTTACAATTTCAAGATTGGGGAATTTTAAAGCCAATGTGGAAATCTGAATTTTCAGATCCTTTAGTTAGGGATCCATATAATATCATCATGTGTGGACGTGCTGGATATGAATATGAAAATGAAATAAATTCAGAGACTGGAAAGAGAGAAATATATAAATCAGGAATAAAAATGAAAGTTGAAGGCGAAACAGCATATGAATCAGATATCTTGGTCCTTATGGAAAGATTTGAAGAAATTCTTGGCAAAGATAAAAAAGTATATAGGCAAGCGACAATTGTAAAAGATAGATCAACAATGATTGACGGTAAAACATTTGTAACTCCAACATTTAAAGATTTTGAACCAGCGATAGATGAAATGTTGGCTGATCCCGAAGAGCGAGAAATACAGGAAACAGATTCTACTGGATTATTTAAAACAGAAGAGGACAAGAGAGACTATATTAGGAATAAGGAAATAGTACTTGAGAAAATTACCAATGAACTTGTTAAGGCATATCCTAGTACTGGAGCGTCTGACAAAAAGAAAAGGATTGAAATGTGTGAAAAGGTTTTTAACACAAATAGTTGGGAGGAGATTAAACGAAAAGGATTAGCTGAACTTACTCCAGGACTTGAAAAATTAAAAACAGCTATTATTGATTATTTTGCCGATCAATTTCCTGATAAAGCAAAAGAGAAGAAGACCAGCTTAAAAAAAACGGTAAAAGCTAGAAAAGGAGGTAAGGATGTTAAGTAAATCACCAAGTGTTCCGCACTTAATTTCTGAGAAAATTAGATTAAAATCAAGAATTCAATCAAGGAATTATTTGCTTGGTGAATTTAGACAGATTGTTAAAAGAGAGAATAAGAGAGATAGTGAACGAATTGCAGAAATTGAAAGAAAACTTAACGCTGGTAAACCCAGAACATATAAATCATTTTTGTTTTTTTAAGATAAAACAACACAAGGCATTATAGCCTTGTGAGACGAGAGGTCGGTTTAGTCCGTGTGATTGGTTTCGACTGATTTCACCTCTCGTGTCACTAGGTTATAAGTGATCTCTAATCCATGCTTGTCACATGAAATACAATATAAACATCAATCAAATAGCACTAGCTAATACCTCGCTCGATATCGCAGATGGGGCTATTTTAGACTATTTATACTATTTGTGTTCATCACTTAGTGTAAGAGTGGAGAAACAACGCAAGAACGGCTACACGTGGGTAAATTTTAACTATCTGATGGAGGAGATGCCTTTACTTAGAGTTAAATCAAAAAGTAGAATATCAGAAAGAATTAAAAAAATAAGTAATGAGGGCTATTTGAAAACGATGAGAGAGGGTAATAAATTTTATGTAAAA
>CAZJRJ010000060.1:0-6731 GCA_964548635.1 uncultured Gammaproteobacteria bacterium
TATCTAACTGGGATTGGCTTAATTCTTTTTTCCTTCCATCGTCAGCTTTGAGGATTAAATCAAAAAGTTTATTTGTTTTTTCTCCTGTTAGGGCTGAGGTGAATTGCAATGGTGCCCAAGTAACAAAGGGAAATTTATCATATATTGCCTTTACTTGTTCTTTTTGATTTTTATCTTGTACTAGATCCCATTTATTAGCTACTATAATTAAGCTTTTCTTTTTTTCTGTTATCTCTTCAATTAATCTTGAGTCTTGATGGGTTATAACTTCCGATATATCTATTACTAAAAGTGCTATGTCAGCTTTTTTAAGGGCAATTAAAGATTTCTCTATTCCAAATTTTTCCAGTCCCTTGGTTTTTGTTCCCCTTTTACTTATTCCAGCGGTATCTATTAGAGTTATTTTCTTTTCTTTGTAGTTTATATTAGTGTCTTGGGGCTCTCTGGTGGTGTGTGCGGTTTCGCTTACAATAACCCTTTCTTCTCCTAATAAAGAATTTAAGAGTGAAGATTTTCCTACATTTGGCTTTCCAATGATGCAAACAGAAATACTTTCTTCTTTTTCTTCATCTCTTCTTTTTTTTCTGATTTTTAATTTTTTTACTATTAAATCAAGTAGGTCTCCAGTTCCTGATCCAGTGGTAGATGAGATTGGAATCGGCTCACCTAGAGAGAGTTTATTAAATTCGGCTATATCATTTCTATATTTAGGAGTATCGGCTTTATTAGCTATTAATAAAATATTTTTTTTGTCTCTCTTTTTGAGATAATGGGCCATTTGGCTATCTTGGGGGAGTAGGCCCGTTTTAGCATCTACTAAAAATAATATCAAATCCGCTTTTTTTATATATTCTAAAGCTTGTCTTTGAACTTTTTCTTCTACTGTTTTTTTGGGAAGTTTTTTAGCTTTTAATATTTTTTCAGCATCTTCGTCAACGATACCGCCTGTATCAACCAATTCAAAACTTTTTCCTTGCCAGTGAACTTCGCCTACATTACTGTCCCTAGTGGTACATTGTATTTTTGAAGTTAGGGCCCTATTACTTTCAGTTAAGGTGTTAAAAAGGGTTGATTTTCCCACGTTAGTTCTCCCAAAAATAATAACTTTCGGCATGTTTTTTTTATCTTTTTCCATTTTTAAATTTTATTTAGGAGTGTCTTGTCCCAATATTAATAAGAAATCAGGTTTTTTAGGGTTTTTCTCTATTTCTAAATCTTCTTTTATATTTTCTTTAAGCCAGTCAGGAATATTAAAAGAGACATTAGCGTTAGTTTTTTCTTTTAGAACTTTGAGGGCATCCATTTTTTCTCCAAAGGTGAGATCGTAGATGACTGATTTTTGGAAATCTTTTTTTTCACTATTTCCTATTCTAATAATTTCAAAGCCATATTTCTCTAAATCAACTGACTTTTTTCCAGCTAGTCCATTTATCCAGGTGCCATTTCTTATTTCAAGAGTTGCATTAACCGTCTCTACACTTTGTTCTTGTTTGTTATTATCTTGATCTTTTTCTTGAAAAAAGTTTTTAACTAAATATTGTATTTCTCCAAAATCACCGCTTCTGGGAAGAAGTATGTAGCCAGTAGATGTTGAGAGGCTACTTTTTAATAATCCGTTGGGCCCGTCGTCCAGAACCTTTGATTTTACTTGATCTTTATTTATATCTTTTCCGATGTCCCAGAATTTAATAATTTCCCAGATTTCCAGATTTGTTGAAAAATGATTTTTTAGTTCACTCATTATATTGGCTATAACAGTTGGTTTTAAGAGCAAATTGGTAGATTCAAATTTTCTCTTAGCAGCTTCTAATATATTTTGTTGTCTCCTAGCTCTTGAAAAGTCAGATCCTTGAGCTCCTGAAGCATGTCTTGAGCGGGCATATTTTAATGCCAATGATCCGTCCATTTCTTGCCAGCCTTTTTCAACATGTAGGTGTTCAAATCTTGAGTTGTAGTTTTCAGCTTTTTCATTGCCCATTACTGGGTAACTATAATCATCTAGCGCTTGGTCTACATATATTCTTATTCCGCCTAATTTGTCTACTATATTAATAAATCCTTGAAAATCAACAGATGTATAATAATGTATAGGAATATCTAGTAAGTTACTTAGGGCTTGTGAGGTGGCCCTTCCTCCGCTTCCTTCATTCTCAAATTCAGCATAAGCATTTATACTATTTATTTTTAACCACCCCTTGCCTTCCACGGGGACACTTAAGTCTCTCGGAATTGATAATACATAAACCTCTTTAGTAGACGGTTTTATACTAGCAAGCATAATTGTATCTGCCAAATATCCGCCTTCATGGTTTTTGCCACCCATGCCCAGGAGAAGGACATTAATTCTATCATCATCTTCTCCCTCCAGTTTTTTATCTGAACTCTCAGCCAGGTGTTTTATTTGACCTATTACAGGAATTCTATCCCAAAAAGAGCTTATTTCTCCTTTTTCACCAAATATTACAAAAAAATTATTTAAAAATATAAAAATACCGAGAATAAAAAAAATAACCAAATAGACGGATATTTTTAGAAATGGTTTTAATTTTTTTCTTATTTTCTTATCCGGTTCAGAATAATTAGAATCATTTTCTGAATTCTCCCTCATTTTTTTAATTTCTCTTAAATCAAGCATAAAAACAAAATAAAACAAAGATTATTTTCTATTATTATAACCTTTTAAACTTAGTTTGACAAATTGATCTGTCGGGATGCTGAGAATCGAACTCAGGCTATACCCACCCCATGGGCACGTACTACCATTATACTACACCCCGAAGCATAGATTTATTTTTAGAATATCACAATGCTTCTTATTTTTCAATTTTACTTGCCAATGAACGTTATTTGAACGTTCATGATGGTGATTGTGTTATAAAAATATGGCAGGCGATTTTTAAAATAATCGCCTGCCATAATAAAAAATGGGAACACCTCCTAGGTGAAAAATCTGTTCCCGCCACATCCGTGGTCCGATCCGTTGATTCTTCACCCCCTTATAAAAAGGCTAATTTATACTAATTTATTATATTCTTTTCGTCAAACATTGTTTAATCCTTGTTTCCTAGGGCTATATCGTCTATACACGAAACAATAATGGCTTCTTGTCCCAAAGTAATAGAGTCTGCATATGAAATAATGCTAGGGATTAAAGTGACCCATATAAAAAACGTGAGCATCCCGTTGGGAATCGGTTTAAAATTAAGATATGAAAAGAAATAGTAGGTTGCCACAATCATGGCGACCATGGCGATTCTGAGAATCACAGCTAAAAAAATATTTTTTTTACCTTTTGCTTCTCTCTTTTTTTTCATGTTTCCCTCCTTTTTTAGTGTTAAAAAATTAAGTGTTTATAGTATCATAACACATATTGATTGTAAATTGTATTTTAATTTTTAATTAATTTTATAGAAGAAATCATTTTTTTATATTTTCATCTTTTAAATCAATTTCTGTTCAATCAATTTATGTAGTTATATTTTTTGAAGCATTAAAAAATAAAAAAGCTAATTAGTTATTACTAATTAGCTTTTAAAAATGTATTTTTTTATTTCCCCCATTTTCTTATTAAAAGAAATATTTAATACCCATACAATAGGTGTGTTCACTTTTTCTATCATCATGAGTTTTGGTTAATTTCCACAGAGGCGTAAACCCCCCAAAAATATTAAGATCGAGAGTTAGAGAATATTTAGCACCAAAATATTGGCGTAGAAAAATTCCACTTTGATCATTTTTACCAACATTATCCCACAAAAACATATTGTTAAATTGTAGGGAGAGTTTTTCAAGTTCGAAAGCTTTTGTGTAGTCGTATGGAAAATTTAGTGTGACTATTGGGTCGCCATTACAAAATCTTCTAATAGGTGACAACCATTCTAACCATAATTCGCAGTTTAACTGAGGATTAATTTCTTTTCCAATTTTTGTTGTTAGAATCCATGGGTTAGAATTCCAATCATTAAAATGAATAGTATATAGTGTTGTTGATATCTCGGAATAAAAACAATCACTCCAGTTTTTCTTCCAGCCAGATGTGAGTTCAAATTCATTTCCGCGTTCGCCATTAAAGCTACCGCGAAAGCGAGTGTTCTCACTCCACCATAACTTAGTAAATATTCCACTTGGCTTAAGGTTTAGGTCTAAAACCCCCCAAAGCATAGGAGTGTTATAAATATTCCGGGAGGATTTTAATGCTAGATATTTTCGCTGATATAATAGTGAAAAACTTCCGTTCCAATTATTCATTTCGGTGTGGGCTGTTAATGGAGTAATAAATAGACATATAAACACTAAAAACATAATTTTCCCAGTTTTCATTTTCCACCTCTTTTGGAAGTTATTTTAAAGTTTCATGAGCAAGCTTTGAATAAAAACATTTTTTGGCATATCGCTTAGTATCTGTTCTCTTTCTTGAAGGAATATATCTAAAGATATCTTTGTGTTTTCTTTAAACCAGACTCGCATAATTTTTTCTGGTTCAATAAAGTCTGCGTCTTTCCATCTTGGATGGTTTTCACAAAGCTTGGCAAAGGCGCTACTTCCGGGTAGTGCTATTAATGGATCAAGAAGAACCCCAGCTAGAACATTCTTTTTTTTGAGGCTTTGAATGCGAGTATAAGTTTCTTGTACTGTTTTTTGGGTTTCTCCGATAAATCCAATAATAAAAGAAGGGGATAATTTTAAGTCTAATTGCAAAAACCTATCTATTAACTCATCTTCTTCAATTAAAGTTGCCTTATCAGCATAATCTTTTTTTAGTGAAACAGAAGCAGTTTCAAATCCTACTTGAATAATCTTAACCCCAATTTTTTTAAGCAATGCAAGTTTTTTACCTTTAATAGAACGAGCTCTGCTGTGTAAATATATGTCGAAAGAAAGTTTATTAATTTGGAGAGCTTCATATAATTCTTCCAACCATTTTTCACTAACAATTCCAGGAAAATCATCGCTTCCAATCTCTATGGATCGATAACCCATCTTTGATAATTCTTTTAGCTCTTCTATAACTTGAGAAACCTTTCGACGAGATATTTTAACAGAATGACAAATGCTGCAAAAAAAACAAGGCTGGTGAAGCGCTTGGATACATCCATCGCTCCAATTAACTAAAGTTGCTTTATTCCCCATAAAAGATGTTTCTGTCGTCCAAAGACTTCTGGCTCTTGCTGGAAGTTTGTCTATAGGAAGGGGCGTGTTCTTTATTGCACCTTTTTTTAGAATTTTACCAGTTATAATGTCAAGTGTTGCCACTTCTCCTTGTCCAACAACAACATAATCAATATGTTTTTGATGTAAAATTATTTGTTCAGATCTAACTGAAGCATAGGGACCTCCTAAAAAAACGGAGTTGGCTCCAGATTCCTTAGCAATTCGGGCGAAGTGGACACAGGCACGATAGCTGTCTAATTGCGCCGAAAGGCCGATATAAGAATTTTGACAAAGAAAAATAAATTCTTTTTCATCGGCAGAAACTACGGGAGAAAAATTCCAGCCGAAAGAAATTAAGTAAGAAGCAATATGAATAAGCCCCAAACTTTCTCGCATTGTTCTCTCAGTGCGAATGCCAATATGAAAAAAAGTATCCTCCGGAAACGGAGCAGCTAAAATTACCCTTCCAAATCTTTCATGTTTTCCCTCTAAAAGCCAAGTTTTCATAATTCCTCCTTTAAGTTAGCAATGATTATAACTTTTACATTGATAGTGTTTATAAAATCTTCTTCCCTTGTTTAGTTTTTAAAGAACGAGTCTATTTTTAGACTTTAGGGAAGTATATATCAGGTGTCTTGAGTGGCCAATATGACCCTATGGTGATTAATATCACCTTGACAAAATAAAATTAGAGGTGTAATTTAGCAATATAAGTTATTTATAATTTTTATGCCAATAAATATTTTACAAGAATTAGGGCTGTCACCCAATGAAGCTAAGATATACGAGTCATTGCTTGATCTTAATGAGGCTGGTGTGGGAGAAATTTCAACTCAAGCTAAGGTGCACAGAAGAAATGTCTACGATGCTATTAATCGGTTGATTGACAAGGGTTTGGTTTTCCCAATTTTAACTAAAGGTGAGCATATCTATGCACCCGTTGATCCAGGGAAACTTTTGGAGTTAGTGAAAGAAAAAGAAACTGAACTTAATAAGGTTTTACCAGAACTGCAAAAGCGCTACCAAAAAGAATTAATTAGTCAAGAAGCTTATATCTATCGAGGTATTGAAGGTTTTAAGAATTATATGCGAGATGCTCTGAGAGTGGGAGAGGATATTTATGCAATTGGTGCCAAGTTGGCTTGGCTTGATCCGCAAGTGCAAACGTTATCTGAACAAATAGGAAAAGAAATGAAGCGAAAAAATATTAATTGGCACATTTTATTTGATGAAAAAGTTAAAAAAGCCGGAGAAGAAAATTATAAAAAATTTGGCCAAAACTATCGTTTTATTCCGAATAAATATCTAACTGATTCTACAATAAATATTTTTGGTGATTACGTAGTTAATTATAGTGGAATTCATATTAAAAAAATTGATGAAAACGGTACGATGTTTATTATCCGTGATAAAAAAATTGCTAATAGCTATCGAGAATGGTTTAAGCTTTTGTGGGACAATTGTTCAAAAAAATAAAAAGACAAGCCCCTAAGGACTCGTCTTTATAAGTGAGCGGGTAGAGGAAATCGAAGGGGCGAAAGCCCCACGACAGTCATTATTCTAGGGAAAAATAGATTAAA
>CAZJRJ010000061.1:0-6702 GCA_964548635.1 uncultured Gammaproteobacteria bacterium
AGCAGGTGGCTTGTTTTATATGTGAAAGACCGTAAAAAATAGAATATAAAATAAAAGTATAAAGCCACCTAATAAAGGTGGTCTTTTTTGTTCTTTTTAAGTTAGGGGAAGGGTAGGAAACAAACAAAAAAGGAGGGGTAAAAATGATCATTTTATCACAATCTCAGCGGAATGCTATTGAGGCTTACATTCTTCAAGGAACTTTTGATAATCTTTTAGGGGAGGCAGAGAGAATTTTAGAACAAGAAGACAATGACATCGAAGACGCTTTGTCTTTTGCAAAAAACGAAAAAAACAAACTTTCACAAAAGGATGAATGGGTGAGCTTTGAGGAAATGGCTATTGTGGCTATGATTTTAGAGAGCTCAAAACAAAATGCTTTTACTTTTTGAAGCAAATTGGGGATAAATTGTTACAAATTTATCCCCTTTTTATTTATTAGTTATTTAATTATTTTAATATTAGGGCAAATGTTTGTTTGACAAATTGTTTAATTTTGTTATAATACATTTATAATTTAAAAATATGAAAGAAACAATACAAAAAATTGGACAATTCTTTTTTAGCTTCTATTATTTTTGGTTCCTAAACGGAAGCCGATTTTTGTGTATGAATAATATCAGGTAAATACAAATTTACATAAAAGTCTAGAATCGGTTTCTAAATAAAGGAACCGTTTTTTTATTTTGCAGTTTGACAATTCATGTTAAAAAAGGAGGGGAAATTTTATGAACTTAAACAGTGAGAGAAATTTGGGAAAAATTGAAGTAAGAGTTTGTGTTCCGGGTTTGAGCGTTAAGGACATTTGTGAAGATTTGGAAAAAGTTTTTCCAACTGTTAAGCCTGGGGGTGACAAGAGCGTTGTCATTCCCATTCAGAAAAATCTGGACTACACAGCAAATTTATTTTTGGGTCAATTGGGTCATTACGCCGGTTTTATGGCAAACTGTAAGGATTACGGCCCTTTAACAAAGGGGTAAAAAAACTAAAAAGGAGAAAAAGATTATGATTGGCAAGAAAATCAGAATGGACAGAATCATCAACCGGAAAACAGGCAAGACAGTTATTGTTCCTATGGATCATGGAATGACAGTCGGGCCGATTTCCGGAATTATCAACATGAGTGACGCTGTTGGGCAAGTTGCTGAAGGTGGCGCAAATGCCGTGGTTATGCATCAGGGCATTGTTACCTCTGGTTACCGTGGCAAAGGAACGGATGTTGGGCTTATTGTTCATTTGTCCGGAGGAACTTCTCTTTCATCTGAAAAAAATCGGAAAACCTTGGTTTGTTCGGTTGAAAGAGCAATTCAGCTTGGAGCCGACGCGGTCTCCATTCACGTTAATATCGGGAATGGTGATGAAGGCCGTATGCTTAAAGATTTCGGAATCGTTAGTGAAAAATGTGCTTACTGGGGTATGCCGCTCATGGCCATGGTTTATCCGCGAGGCGATAAAATTAAGGACGAAAGAGATGTAAAAGTTGTAAAACATTCCGCCCGGGTTGGCTGTGAAATGGGAGCAGACATCGTCAAAGTTTCTTATACCGGTTCGATTGAAACTTTTCGACAGGTGGTCGAGGCTGTTGATATTCCTGTCGTAATTGCCGGTGGTGCAAAAATGGATACAGACCGGGACGTTCTCGTTATGGTCAAGGAAGCTATGGAAGCCGGCGCAAAAGGCCTTTCAATTGGGAGAAACGTTTTTCAACACGAATCTTCATCGGGTTTGGTCAAGGCTCTGTCGTCAATTGTTCACGAAGGTTATTCGGTAGATCAGGCAATAGATATTTTAGGTTTGGAGGTGGGAAATGCCGGATAACAAAAAAGGTAGGTCCTTTGTAAAAAATGGAAATTGTGGTTTTCCCGGAATTGGTGAAAATCAGGAACAAAAACAAGAGAAAAGTGATACTTCAGTAGACGATCCTGATTTTTCTAAATTTAAAAACACCCCCAGGGCAAGCGGAGCCTGGGATAGTACGGATTAGAGGAGTTAAAAAATGGCTTTTGGAGGTGAAGGAAAACCTCCGGCAGAACACGGTTTTGGTGCTATGCCGGAGGCAAAAAAACAAGGGCAATGTTCTTGTGAAAAAAAAGGGGAGCGCGATCATAAAGATTGCGTTTGTAAAAAAGGAGGGGGTAGTTGCGGTGACAACTGCAATTGCAAAAACAAATAAACCAATAAGGCGATGACGGTTTTTACCAGACTCGCCTTATTTTTTTAAAATAGTTTAATATAAAAAATAAAAGCTTAAATTAGTTGACATTATTTGGTATTTTTATTAGTATTTTGAGTCAATGTAAAATAAAAATAATAATCAAAACAAGGAGGATGAAATGAACCTTTTCAAAAAAATGATGGAAATTATCTCTGGACTTGGTTTTGTAGATTTAAAACAGGACGAAGAAATGAGAGTGGCAAGTTTCACGATCCCCAGGGATAATATAAGAAACAGCGTTTTTCTTAGGCCCCTTATTAATGAAGGGCTTATTCCCAGAGACGTATCTGTCGGTGATTTTGATCAACAAAGAAAAGTACCGTTGGAGTTTATCGAAAACGGTAGAAAATTTTGGAGAGCTCTCCTTATTATGAGAAACGAAGATACGGTAATATTGGTCGTATCGGCCAGTAAGGGGCAACCATAATAATTGTTTTAACTGGGCGGACTAATATCAAGGTCCGCCCTTTTCTTTAAACACTATATTTATCCACTTGATTTTTAGTTTGTTTTTTGGTATAATTAAATGATTAATATTAAAAAAGAGACAAATGTTTAAAAAAGCATTGTATTTTACTTTGGATTTAGTAAAAATAGTAGTTATTTCACTTGCTATTATAATTCCAGTTAGGTATTTTTTAATTCAACCATTCTATGTACAGGGTTCTTCTATGGAGCCTAATTTTCATACCAGTGAATATCTTATAGTTGACGAGATTAGTTATCGTTTTAATGAGCCTAAAAGAGGAGACGTAATTGTTTTTAAATATCCTAGAAATCCTAAAGAATATTTTATTAAAAGAGTAATAGGTTTACCCGGAGAGAAAATAAAATTTGAGGATGGAGAGATATATGTATATAACGACACTTATGAACACGGAGTTATGCTCGATGAATATTATCTTCCTAGCAGTTTAAAGACTAGTCCTTTGCAGGGAAGTCGGATTATAGAGTTGGGAGATAATCAATACTATGTTTTAGGAGATAATCGTAATTCTTCTAAAGATTCTAGAATGTTCGGTCCGGTAGACAAAAGTTTAATTGAAGGAAGAGTTCTTTTTAGGGGCTGGCCTTTTGATAAGGTTGGCTTTTTTGAAACTCCTCAATATCAATTTTAATTTTAAAAGATAATAAATATGGCAAATATGGCAAAAAAGAAAAAACCCACTGTTTTTAATGCCAAGAAAGCAAAAAAAACCAAGATGATTAGGATGGCTACGAATAAACCGAAAAGAAATAAGCGTATAGCGCGTTTGAGAGGAATGAAGGATATAACTTTTAACGACTATAAATATTGGGATTTAATTTTAAAGAAAGCAAATGATTTGTCCCAAGCTTTTAGTTTTCAAAGAATAGAAATTCCTGTTCTAGAAAGAGAAGAGCTTTATCAAAGGGTTTTTGATTCTGAGAGTGGTTTTTTCTCAAATGACATTTATTCTTTTACTGATAAAAGTAGAGATAGAGTCGTTTTGAGACCAAGTGCTACTCCAGGTATCGCTCGATCATTTTTGGAGTATGGTTTTTATAATTTAGAACAACCTATTAGGATATCTTGGGTGGGTCCTGTTTTCCGTTTTGAAAAAACCCAAACTGGTAAGTATCGACAATTTAATCAATTTAATTTGGAAATTTATGGAGAGGAAAATCCCGTGGCAGATTTCTTGCTTATAAAAATAGCTTATAGTTTTTTTAGTGAATTACAGATTGGGACTCAAGTTCAGGTAAATAGTTGGGGCTGCGTTAATTGTAGAAGTGAATATTTAGATAAGCTGAAGAAATATTTTAGAAATAAAAAATCTAAACTTTGTGCTGACTGTAGAAAAAAGGTCAATAAGACCCCCTTGGAAATATTTAATTGTGAAAAGGATGATTGTTTAGAGGTAGTTCAAGAGGCTCCTCCAATTGTTGATTTTCTTTGTGATAAATGCCAGGCTGATTTTACAAAAATATTAGAATACTTGGATGAGGTAGAAATCCCTTATAATCTTAATCCTTTTTTGGTAAAAGATGTGGATTATTATAATTATGGCCCGGTTTTTGAATTTTGGGACTTGGATGATAATGGAGAGGTTTATAAGGGGTTTAATTTAGGTGGTGGAGGACGTTTTAATGATATGATAGAAAAGTTAGGAGGAGAACCTACCCCGGCTTGTGGTCTTTCTATTGGCCTTGAGAAAACATTACTTAAAATGAAGAAAAATAATATACCCATTGACAAAGATCGAGAGAATGTTATATTTTTAGCTCAATTGGGAGAACAGGCTCGAAAAAAGATATTTGGCCTTTTTGAGGAACTAAGAAAGTCAGGTTTTAAAGTAAGGCAATCTTTTACCAGAGATAGTTTAAAGGATCAATTAGATGAAGCGGTTAGAATTGGGGCGAAATTTTCTTTCATTTTAGGACAAAAAGAAGTTAATGATGACACTATACTACTTAGAGATATGGAATCAGGAAATCAGGAAATTATTGATTACAAGAAAGTAAAGACAGAACTTAGCAAGAGGTTAAAAAACGATAATTAATTATTAAAATATCCAATTTATTTTTAAAATAAACTAGAAGGAGGTAACACTATGGCCGAAATTAAAAGAAAAAAAGATGAAAGTTTTGAAAGTTTTCTTAGAAGATTCAAGCTATATCTTTTGAATAGCAAAAAATTAATTACTGCGAAGGAAAAAAGATATTTAACGCCTAAAAATAATAAGAGGCAACAAAAGGCAAGAGCTTTAAGCGCAAAAGAAATGGGCGCAAAGAATCAATATCTAAGAAAAATAGGCAAGTTACCGGAAAGTAATAATAATAGGAGATAGATAAATAGTAGATAGATAAATAGTAGATAGATAAAAAAACCGCTTAAAGCGGTTTTTTTTGTTTTAACAGAGTTGATATTAAATTTTTGGAAAGAATTTTCTGATCCCTAGTTTTTGAGAGTTTTGCTTTATCTTTTCCCTGGCTTTTTTGCTTTTGACAGATTTAATCCAATTATGGTTAGGTCCTTTTCGGTTTTTGTCTATTCTTATTTCAACTAAATCTCCATTTTTTAATTCGTGATCCAAGGTTGATATTCTTTCATTTACTAAGGCCCCCGAAACTTTGTTGCCTATATCAGTATGAACAGCATAGGCAAAATCTATTGGAGTTGATTTTTCTGGTAGTTCAAAAACATCACCTTTCGGAGAGAAGACAAATATTCTATTTTGAAAGACATCAAGTTTTATTTTTTTAATAAAGTCATTGGCGTTTTTTGATCCTCTTTGGAGCTCTAGAATTTCTTGGACCCACTTAGGCTGTTCTTTTCTATCTTCAAAACCTTTTGTCTTATAGTGCCAATGAGCCGCAATGCCAAATTTTGCTTCGTCGCTCATCTTTTTTGTTCTTATTTGAAATTCAGTTGCCTTTCCATCAGGTCCAAAAACCGTGGTGTGAAGACTTCTGTATCCATTTGGTTTGGGCACAGAAATGTAATCTTTAAAATGACCTGGTTTTGGTTTCCATATATCATGAATAAGACCTAGAATTTTATAACAATCAGAAATATTATCCGTAATTACTCTTAGGGCAAATACATCATATATTTCATCAAAGGGCCTATCTTTTAATTGCATTTTTCTGTAGATACTATAGAGGTGTTTCATTCTGCTTTCTATCGAAAAATTAATATCCTTTTCTTCCCTCAATCTTTTTTTAAGTATCCCCTTTACTCTTTGAATATATCTTTGTCTCTCAGCTTTTTTTTCTACTTCATATTTATATTCCAGTTTGTTGTATTCTTCTGGGTATAAATACTTGAAACAGATATCTTCCATCTGCCATTTTAATCTTTCAATTCCAAGTAGACCAGCGATTGGAGCATATATTTCTAGGGATTCTTGGGCAATCCTTTGTTGTTTTGCAGGAGGGAGAGAATCTAGAGTTTTAAGATTATGAAGCCTGTCATTAACCTTTATTATTATTACTCTGATATCTTGAGCCATAGCTAAAATCATTTTTTTAAGGCTTTCTCTATATCTCTCTATCCCACGATATTTTATTTTACCTAATTTAGTTATGCCTTTTACTAATTGAGCCACTTCTTTTCCAAATTCTTTTTCTATATCTTTTAGGGTGTATTTTGTATCCTCGGGAACATCATGAAGTAGGCCGGCTATAATAGAAGCGCAATCAGCTTTCATTTGAGCTAGTCCATAGGCGGTTTGAAGTGAGTGTTGAATATAAGGTTCCCCACTTTTTCTTTTTTGTCCCTCGTGTGCTTTTTCGGCAAAATCATAAGCAAGCTTAATCAAAATAGGATCAGCGTCAGAACAATTATCTTGCGTTTTTTTTATAACTTCCTCAATCGTCATAATCTATGATTATTTACTTGTTGGTTTTAAAATTTATTTATGTTATAATATCATTAAACAATAAAACTGTGGATTAGTAAAGATTTTTTCATGAGCCAATTTTTTAAAAAAAATAAAGTTAAAAAAGCGACTTGTTTTTTGTTC
>CAZJRJ010000062.1:0-6649 GCA_964548635.1 uncultured Gammaproteobacteria bacterium
TATCTTTTAACTTGCATTCCTTGGTAGTATAAATCTTATCTCCCACAATTGGGTGACCATAAGCAAATAAATGCACTCTTATCTGGTGAGTTCTTCCTGTTTCTATTCTAATATCTACAAAGTTAAGTTAACATATTTTTCCAAAATAGTCAAGTGAGTAATTGCTTTTCTAATCTTGTCTTCTCCATCATAACTAACCGGAACTACGGCCATTTTATAACCCTTGTTTGATCTTTTTATAGGCAGATCAATAGTATCATTATCTTCAACCACACCGTGAACTAAAGCTATATATTTTTTAACTATCTTTCTATTTTGAAATTGTTCTTTTAAATTTTTAAAACTCTCCTGAGTGCGGGCAATTACCATTATTCCACTAACATCTTTATCTAAACGATGAACTATCCCAGGTCTATTTTCATCTTCACCAACCTCTTTTATTTCTGGGTATTTTTCTAATAAAAAATCAACTAAAGTTATTCCCTTAAAAGAAGCGACTGGGTGAACCACTAAACCAGCTGGCTTATTTATTATTATAAATTCATCTTCTTCTCTGACTATTTCTATCTTAGAAAAAATCTTCTTATCTTCCTTTTCAGAGCTACCACTCTTTTCCACTGAAAAATCTAATTCTATCTCCTGATCTGTTTTCAAAAAATAATGAGGCAAAATCTCTTTGCCATTAACTTTTATTTTACCTGCCTTTATCATCTTTTGAAGCTGACTACGCGTATGCTCCTTAATATGACTTTGTAAAAACTTATCAAGTCTTTCTCCTTTGTTTTTTTCTTTAACTAATATTTTCATTTTATAATTCTTTTTTTAATCTTTCTAATTGTTCGCTAAAGGCAAAATGCTCTTCTACTAATTTTCGCCCCTTCTCTCCCATTTTATTTTTTAAAATATCGTCTTGTTGCAGTCTTATAATTTTTTCAGCTAATATTTCAGGTTCTCCTGGGGATATTAAAAATCCATTTTTCCCATCTGTTATAACTTCCTCAACCCCCTCGCCCTCAAAAGTTATGATAGGCAAACGAGTAAACATAGCTTTTAAGGCCATATTGAAATCGGTTATCTTGGGACTTTTATTGGAGGCTAGATAGACATCGAAGCTTTCCCACCAATTTCCTAAATAGCTTTGATTTCCCACTAAATAAACATAGCTTTCTATTCCATTCTGTTTAACCAACCAAGACAACTGCCTTCTCTCTTTCCCTTCACCGATTATAATCAAGCGCAAATTAGAGAAACCGTTTAAACAAATCTTAATTGCCCTAAAAATATTCTCCATCTGATAAACTTTATTTAAGTCAGTAATAACCCCAATCGTAAAACATCCTCTTGAAGAATTCAGATTGATAGCTTTAGCTAAATTAGAGAAAATATTTTCTTGATGTTTATGAAAATCAGTCTTTATGCCAAGTGAAATATTAACTATTTCAGCCTTTTTAAAATTAAGTTCTTCTAATTTCTTCTTAGTAGCCTCTGTAAAAACAATTATTTTAACCCTGTAACAAATTAATTTTAAAACCTTTACTGTTATTTTCAAAGCCTTATCATATTCCACGCCCGGCTTTTCCACCCAAACTATCTTTATTTTTAATATTTTAGCTAAAGGTGTAAAAATTATTCGTTCATTCCAGCTAAAACAGATAAGTAAATCTATCTTATACTTAATTTTTAAATATAGCAAAGAAAAAAAATGGCATAACCATAAAAAAGGAAGGAGTAGAAAAAAAATTACAACATTTTCTTTTTCATCAACTTTGGGACCAAGATAAATCTTCTTAACAGGAAATTCGTCATTTTTAAAATCTTCTATTATTTTATTATTAGAAGATACTAGACGTATATAATAACCCCTATCTTTTAGGGCCTTAAATAGCTCTGATACTTCCTGGCTTGGTTTTTTAGAAGAATTAATTAAAAGAATATTTTTCATATATAAAACTATTTATTTAAAATATATCCTAGCTCTCTTTTTCCTATTCCCCCGAAAAGATAAAGGAATATAAAATATGTTAGCATAGAAACAAAAAGAGTTATACAAAGACCCGAGAGAGAACTATAAAAACTACTAGGAATAAAATATAATAAAACTGCCATCGCCAAGGAGGCTAATAAAGATTTTATAAAAATAAAAAAATTCGGCACAAATATTGCATACTTCCAAACATAAAAAAATACCAATAAAGCGATTACTGCTTCGCTATAAACAGTCATCCAGGCAGCTCCAATGTAAGAATATTTTGGTATAAAAATAAAATAACCAATAAGAGAGGTTATGCTGGTAAAAACATAAATTCCTATTACCTTTTTTTGTTTATCAATAGCAATTATAATATGGCTAAAAATAACACCAATAAATATAAAAAATGTGGCCAAAACTAAAATCTTTAAAATTAAGCCTGACGTTCGATAATCTGGACCAGCAACAATTGTCATAATCTCAGTAGCTAAAAATTGAGATCCTATAACCAAAGGAATTGATAAAATAGCCATAAAATTGAAACTCCTCTGAGCTATTTGCTTAAATCTTTCTTTTTCTTTATTTTTCCAAGCAAAGGTTAAAATTGGTAATACAATTCCAGCAAAAAGAAATGGTATCATAACCACTACATCAATAACCTTATAACCAGCCCCATAAATTCCCACATCTTCTTGAGAATTAACCAAAGATAATATAATTATATCACCTTTAAGATAAACTAAATTTAGGACAATGGTGGTTGCTAGAGGCCAAGATTTTTTTAAAATCTCCCCCCAATAGCTCCAATCAAAACAAAATTTTATTTTTATAAACTTTTTAGAAAAAAAGAAATGAAAAAAGAAATTTACAGCATTAGCAAGAACCGTTGCCACCATAGCCCCTAGGAGGCCCCAATTATAATAAGAAACTCCTACTACAGCCAAAAATAAAACAATACGCCCTAAAATCTCAGAAATAGACACCTTGTCCATTCTTAATTTATTTTGGAAAAGACCGACTAAAATCTGATTTAGTGAAATAAAGAAAAAAGAAAGAGTTCCAATTAAAACCCCTATTTTAACGTCCACATCATAAGGAAAAAACCAAACCGCCAATGGGGCCAATCCTAAAATAAGGAGGGCGGAGAAAAAGCGCAAACTAAACAAATTATTCAAGACTTTGTTCTGATCCACTCCGGGCTGACTAATCATTTGAGTGGTAACCAGAGTTAAACCCAGGTCGGCAATTACACCAAAAAGCGATAAAAACGCCATAATAGTGGTGTATTTACCAAACCCAGCCTGTCCTAAATATCTTGTTAAAATACCGACCACTAACAAGCCCAAAATAGTTGCTGTAAATTTGCTAAAAATTTGAACAAAGGTATTATAAGCTACCTTGGTAGTTAGATTCATAAAAACTTTATTGAAATTAACTAAAAAATCAGTTATAATTAAATTATTATATAAATACTATTTTTATTAATTATAACATAAATATTATGAAAAAAAGCAAAAAAATTATTTCCTCTCTTTTGATTTTCTTCTCTCTCTTATTTGTTTATCAGATTTTACCTGCTTTTGGGGGTGTACCCGTAGCCCAGGCTGGCGCAACCGACCTGGACGAACAAATAGGATTTGAAAATGGTGAGGTTTCAGATAATTTTGGAGGTGATAATCCGGTTGACATCAGGGAAATGATAATTGATTTAGTTAAAATATTTTTAACCTTTCTTGCTATAATTTTCTTAATATTAATTATTTGGGGAGGATATCAATGGATGGTAGCTAGTGGCAATAGTGAAAAAGTAGATCAAGCCAAAGATACTATTAAAAACGGGGTCATAGGAATGATAATAATTATGTGCGCCTATAGTATAACTTATTTTGTCCTAGATGATATCTTAAATATACTAACCGACGGCTACGACTTCTTTGGTTAATATTTATGTCTCCTAAAAAAATATTAAAAAATTTTATTTTTTTCATAAAAAGATACAAAAAAATATCTATCTTTGTTTTTATTATTTTTTTCATAATTCTTTTTATATTAATAATGAGCCGAGGCAAAGTTTATGAAAAAGATAAACTAGAATACGGAATTACTTTTTCTAAACTAAAAGCAGAAGAACTAGGCCTAGACTGGAGAAAGGCTTATATTGAAATCTTGGACGAATTACAAATTAAAAAAATAAGGTTGTCTGCTTATTGGAACGAGATAGAAGAAGTAAATAATCAATTTTATTTTGATAATCTTGACTGGGAACTACAAGAAGCTGGAAAAAGGGATATAGAAATAATTTTAGCAGTAGGAGGTAGACTGCCAAGATGGCCAGAATGTCATTTTCCTTCTTGGGCAGAAAACATAAGCCAAGAAGAAAGAGAAAAGGAAACCCTAAAATATATAGAAAAAACAATAAATAGATATAAAAACAATAAAAACATTATTGCCTGGCAGGTGGAGAACGAACCCTTCCTATCATCTCATTTTGGAGAATGTCCTTCATTAAATATTGATTTTCTTGACAGAGAAATAGAATTAGTTAAAAAATTAGACGGAAGACCTATTGTTATAACAGATTCTGGAGAACTTTCTATTTGGGTTCCAGCAGCTAGAAGGGCTGATATTTTTGGAACTACCATGTATCGTGATACTTATTCAGATAAGCTAAAAAGATATGTTCATTATCCAATCAGACCAGGATTTTTTCATTTTAAAAAAAATATAGCGGATTGGTTTGCCAGCCCGCAAAAATGGATAGTAATAGAACTGCAGGCTGAGCCCTGGGGACCGATTCCTTATCAGGAATTAAAAAAAGAAGAAAGAGATAAGACTATGAATGAAAAAAGGTTTCTAGAAACTGTTGAATTTGCTCGCCTAAGCGGATTTAGAGAATTTTATTTATGGGGAGCCGAATACTGGTACTGGGAAAAAATAAAAAATGAAAACGATGGAATTTGGGAAGAAGCTAAAAAACTATTTAAATAATTATGTCTAAAATACCAGAATATTATCTAGGAGTAGATATAGGGGGAACAAATCTAAAGGCTATTTTATTAGATGAAAATAAAAAAGAATTGAAAAGCTACAATCTAGCTACACCAAAAGACAATGTAGAACATTTTTTTATAATGTTAAAAGCCCTAATAGACCCTCTAATTAAAATATCCATTAAAAACAAAGCAAAAATAAGAGGTATTGGATTAGGCGTACCAGGAATATATAACCCAGAGACGAGGAAAATAATAAAACTACCAAACATTCCACTTCTAAACAATGTTGATATAATTTCAAGAATAGAAAAAGAGTTTGAACTTCCAATAAAAATCGACAATGATGCCAATTGTTTTCTAACAGCAGAAGTAAAAATGAATTTAGAAAAAAAATATAAAAATATTTTTGCCTTGACCCTAGGGACAGATGTCGGAAGTGCTTGGTGGGTAGATAATAAAATTTATAGAGGAAAAAACAAAAGCGTTAATGAGATTACCAGAATGGTAATAGAAAATCCAAACAATCTGAAAGTAATTTATCAGAGTCTAGTTGGAAGTAATGCTGAAGAATTAGCCGAAAATGCCTATAGAGGAGATAAAAATGCTCAGGAAACTTTTGAAAAAGTAGGACATTACCTAGGAATTGCTTGTGCCAATGTGGTCAACTTGATTGACCCAGAGATTATCGTCATGGGGGGAAATGTTGTTAAATCAAGTGATTTATTCTTCCCAAAAATAAGAAAAATTATAGAAAAACTAGCCATGCATCCTGAGGCCAAAAATATTAAGATAGTTAAAGCAAAAGTAAAAGGAGAGGTTGGGGCTAAGGGGGCCGCGCTTTTATGGGATGAATAATTTACAAGCAAGATAATAAACGCCAATTAAGCGTTCGCTAAAATAAAAACCGCTAATTTGAAAACTAGCGGTTTTTATTTTAATCCGATATTATTATGAATATTTTTCCAATAAATCCTTTAAAGAATCCCTATCTCTCATGCCCACCATTTTTTCTTTTACTTCTCCATCTTTAAACAAAAGCAAAGTAGGAATACTCATAACTTCATATTTAGAAGCTGTTTGTTGAGCTTCTTCCACATTTAGCTTTCCTATTATAGCCTTATCTCCTATTTCTCCTGACAGACTATCCACAATAGGCCCCTGCATCTTACATGGACCACACCACTCAGCAAAGAAATCTACCAAAACTGGCTTTTCTTTTGATGCTTCTACTACATCTTTATCAAAATTTTGATCATTAAATTGTTTAGACATAAATTTAATTATTAATTATTATTTTTTAATTATTTCTTTTATTAGATTTCTAACTCTAACCCTTTCCTTTATTGAACAACCCTTTAAACATTTAATAGCGCTTTCCTCTATCAATTTATCCATTAAGGAAGAGATAGCTGACTTGGAAGCTTTTAACTGAATTAATATTTTTTCACATTCCTCTTTTTTATCAACCATTTTCTTAATTCCTTCAAGCTGTCCGATTATATTATTAATTAACTGCTCATTATTTTTCATAGATTTATTATATATCACAAGCTACTCTATATGCAAATCATTAAAACAATATTAACATATACCCCTAGGGGGTGTCAAGAACAAAAAAGGGAGTAGTGCTGTTGTGTGCGCACGGGAGGGCGGCAAACACAACTCCTTTTCAAGTGGCGCATTTCGC
>CAZJRJ010000063.1:0-6528 GCA_964548635.1 uncultured Gammaproteobacteria bacterium
ATAAAATATTTAAAGATTGTTTTTAAGAAAATTATTCAAGAAATAGTAATAGATATGAATTTATTTAAAAGTAAAATTTTAAAGAGTAGAAAAAGTAAATTAACTTTATTTTTAGTTTTTGCTTTAGTTTTTGTTGTAGTTCCTAAGTTTGTTTATGCTGGTCCGCTTGATATGTTTATAAATTTTACACAGAATGCCGTTGCATCACTCATAGGATACATTTTAGATATATTTATATCAATAATAGGAGTCTTTTTGGGACTTTTGATAAAAGTTATTGTTAGTTTCTCCAGTTATAATAATTTTATTCATGAACCCGCAGTTCAGGAAGGCTGGAAAATAGTTTCTAGTTTTTGTAACATGTTTTTTATTTTAATTGTTCTTGTTATAGCTTTTGCTAATATTTTAAATATCGATTCTTATCGGATAAAGAGCACGCTTCCCAAGGTGATTATAATGGCGATCTTAATTAATTTTTCTTTAATGATTTGTGGTTTGTTGATAGATTTTTCCCAGATTTTTATGATGACTTTTGTTAATGCTATTGGAACTAGTGGAGGAGAGTATGTCAAAGTTTTTCAAATAAATACTTATTTTGAAGAGGTTAAAAACAATAAATGGACAGGTGAAATTAATTTAATTTCCTCAATAATAGGCATGGTTGGAGCTTTGGTATTTATGCTTATGGCTTTTGTGGTGCTTTTTTATGTGTTGATTATAATAATAATGAGAATAGTGATGCTTTGGATTTATTCTATCCTCTCTCCTTTTGCTTTTGTTTTATCAGCTTTTCCAGCTGGCAAGCCCTATGCTTCTAAGTGGTGGGACAGGTTTACTAAGGAGTTGATAGCAGGACCGGTTTTAATGTTTTTCGTTTGGCTTGCTTTTTATATGGTGGGCCATATGGCTAATCTTACTTCGGTATCCACGTCAGTTGAGTGCGTTGGTCCATATGAAATGTTTTGTCCAGAAAAATTTCTCCCTATTATTATGGCTATAGCTTTACTTGTTGGTGGTCTAAAAATAACTCAGGAAATAGGGGGTGTAACCGGAGGTTTGGCTGGTAGCGCTATGAACCGAGTTCAGCAAGGCAGAGGATTACTTCAAAAAGGTGCTAGTAATTTTGGGGGACTTATGGTTGATAAAGCTAGTGAAAAAGCTAGGATGAATTTAAATCCTGTTAGAGCCTTTAGAAGAATGACAACGGAAATGAGTAGTAACAAGGCTGCAAGAGAAAGTAGAATTTATAATGCTACTTTAGATTCAATGGATGATGGAGGCTCTTTTAGGAGTGCTGCAGCTCATGTTATGACTGGTGATTTGGCTTATAGAAGTTTTACCAATATGCATAAGAATAATTTTGCTGGACTTAAAAGATTTAATATGGGAGGCAAGGCTTATAATAAGGAAGCCGAAAAGCGAGGCGCCAAGGTTGAGGAATTAGAAAAAGAAAGAGAAAATATTTTAACACCTGATGAAAATTCAAGATTAGAGAAAAAATTTGTTAATTTAGAAGCAAGCAGGGATGATATTAATAAACAGATAGAAACAAAAGATTTAGAAGTGGCCCTTAATCCTCCTGGAGAAGATCGAGAAAAGGCCAGAAAGGAATTGGATAGCCTAAAAGAAAAAAGCAAACAAGTTAATGAAAAAATTGAATTTCATAAAGAGAAATATAAAGGTAAAAATGTTGATAAAGATGGTGCTGAGAAGCTTGATGGAGAAATTGAAACAGCAGAAAATGAAAGAAAAGATTGGAATAAATATCAAGTTTCCGGTATGACGTCAGCTAGGGCCCAATCTTTGTCTGAGTTAGAGTCTGAAGGTCTTAAACTTACAGCCAATATTGAAGGGTCGGAACGGTTAGCTCCGATGTTTGTGGAGGCTGTGTCCAATGAAATGCCTGGGTTAGCTTCTATTATTGCTAAAAAAATAGCTAAAAATGGCGACTATAATGAATTGCAAAAATATTTAGGGCTTGGCACTGGCTTGGAAGGAATGAAGGGACTAGGATCTGAATTAGAGAAATCAGGTCTTTCTAAGCAATCATCTTTAGGAGTTTTGGCTGATGTTGGATCTATTACTAAAAATATGGGTCACTTTGGAGGCTATGGGGCAGTTACTATGAAAAATGGTAAAATGGATTATGCTAATAATAAACAGTATGAATCAGCCAAGTTAGCTGAGATGTTAAAAATGCAACCTCAACAATTTGCTAGAGCTGTTAATCGTTTGGGTCTAGGTACTTATAAAGGAGGAAAGCATACTTTGGATAATTGGACTGTATCCCCTGCTGCATTGGCTTATTTAAAATTAAACAATGAAGCGGTTGGAGATAATTATCTTAAAACTGGACAACAGAATGCTCTTGAACATTTAGCGAGTGCAGCAGCTGATCTTAAAGCTGCTGGTATAGAAGAGAACTCAGTATTAATGAAGAATATGAATTATAGAACAGAAAGGGCCAAGGGAGATGGAGCAGATGTGGAACTTATGATAGATCAGATTAGAAGCGGACTTGATAGGGCAAAAACAAAGGATGATAGTTAAATTTACATATCGTGTTTTTAAAATAACCTTTTAAAATAAAATATTATATGATCGATCGTGATATTTATAAATTAGAAAATGTAAAGAAATTGTATAATTACTTTTGTGAATTTTATTATCCCAAAGAAAGTTTTTTATATTACAAGC
Source organism: uncultured Gammaproteobacteria bacterium (assembly GCA_964548635.1). Taxonomy (GTDB): domain Bacteria; phylum Patescibacteriota; class Patescibacteriia; order Patescibacteriales; family JAGXOH01; genus JAIOTG01. The sequence goes on from CAZJRJ010000063.1 coordinate 2,698, forward strand.
ACTTAGAAATTTTTTTAGAGGAAATGAATTTAAAAGAAACAGACTTAAATCTGTATAGGAAATATCATGATTACTTAATTGGTTTAAAGTTTTTGAGTTTAAGCTCTTTGAATTGGGAGGAAATTGAAGATTTATTTAAAAAACATTTTAATATAATATTTAGTATTAAATATTATGAATTGTGGAGTAAATTAGAGATGATGTTGTTAGAATTATCAGACTTTAAAAAAAGAGATGAAAAAAAAGAAAACTTAAAAAATATTTTATTTAAATCAGAAAATAGGATAATAAATAAGCAAAAATATAAGAAAATAAATTTAATAGAAAGTGTGGCTGATTGGTTAAAGGATTATATTAGGTTTGTGGGATTGGGTAAGGTTGATAAGGTCAAAAAAAATCAATATTTAGTTGCCAGTGATAATATAAAAGCATTAGATCAGGAGGATAGATTTAAAATTAGAGCTCTTATTGATTTATATGAAAAATTAAACTATTCTTCAGAAAATGATCCCAGAGGTTTAGATGAGTCAATTCTTTTTAATCATGACGGAAGAGATTATGTCTTATCTCGTAATGGCGTTGAAGATTTGGATAAGTATAGCAGAATGTTAAAAGGTTTAATGGATTTAAATGAAAAGCAAAAAGGCGCTGGGGATGATTTGGAAAATAATGATTTAGTAAATGAAATAAAGAGTCTGGAAGAGCAAAAAGAAAATTATCCTTTGAATTCACTAGAACGTAGAGCAATAGAGGAGGAAATTAAAAAATTAAGTAAAAAAGAAGAATAAAAAAATGATGAAAGATAAGATAGTGGTGTCTGGGTCTTTGGCTTATGACAAAATAATGTTTTTCCAAGGTAAATTTAAAGATTGTATTTTGCCAGAAAAGACTCATATATTAAATATTTCTTTTCAAACTGATATATTAGAAGAGACTTTTGGAGGTACTGCTGGAAATATGGCCTATAACCTATCTCTTTTGGGAGAGAGGGCAAAAGTCTTGGGAGTTGTTGGAGATGATTTTGCTATCTACGAGAAATGGATGAGAAAAAATAATATAGACTGTGATTTTATAAAAAAGGTAAAAAATGAGAAAAGCGCAGTAGCTCATATTATTACAGACCAGGACGACAATCAAATAAGCGCTTATTATTCAGGGCCAAAAGATTATACTCATTGTCAAGTTGCCTATAAATTAAAATCTGTTAAAATAGCTATTATAGCTCCGGAAGAAAAAAGTAGAATGTTAGAATATACAAAAATATACCAAGAATTAAAAATACCTTATATTTTTGATCCAGGTCAACAAATAGGAGCTTTTTCTGGCAAAGAACTTAAAGAAATTATAGGAAAGTCAAACATTTTAATTGGAAATGATTATGAAATAAGTTTGATTTGTAAAAAAATAAAGAAGACATTGAAGGAGCTAAAAAATATAGTAAAAACATTAATAATAACAAAAGGAGGACGAGGTTCAGAAATCTATTTTGAAAATAATAAAATAAAAATAGAACCAGTAAGGGTTAAGAAATTAGTTGATCCTACTGGCGCAGGGGATGCCTATAGGGCTGGATTAATTTATGGCTTGTCTCGTGATTGGGAATTAGAGAGAGCCGGAAAGCTAGCCAGTCTCTTAGCTAGCTATGCTGTTGAAAAGGACGGTACTCAAAATCATAAGTACAGTTCTAGTGGAATAAAAAAAAGATATAAATTAAATTATAAAGAAGAATTGAAAATATGAAATATGAAATAAAAGATTTGGCGTTAGCTAAAGATGGAAAAAAAAGAATAGAATGGGCGTTTAAAGATATGCCTGTTTTAAGTTTAATAAAAGATGATTTTACCGACAGAAAACCTTTTAAAGGTCTTAGGATTTCGGCTTGTCTTCATGTAACAGCGGAAACGGCTAATTTAATGAGAGTACTTAAAGCGGGTGGAGCTGAGGTTTTATTATGTGCGTCAAATCCTCTCTCAACCCAGGATGACGTGGCTGCTTCATTGGTAGCTGATTATAAAATACCTGTTTTTGCTATAAGGGGTGAAAACAGAGACGTTTATTATAAGCACTTAAAAGAGGCTTTGGATTTTAAGCCTCAGATAACACTTGACGACGGAGCTGATTTAATATCTCTTCTTCATTCTAAATACAAAGATTGGTGTAAATCTGTTTTAGGAAGTATGGAAGAGACCACTACTGGTGTTATTCGTTTAAAAGCCTTGGCCAATCAAGGTGAATTAGAGCTACCTATAATAGCTGTAAATGACGCCAAAACTAAAAATATGTTTGATAATAGGTATGGAACTGGTCAATCAACGATTGACGGGATTATTAGATCAACTGACATGCTTTTGGCTGGGAAAATAGTGGTAGCCGCTGGTTATGGTTGGTGTGGTCGTGGTTTTGCAACTCGTGCTCGTGGAATGGGATCTAGGGTTATAATAACAGAGGTGGATGAAATAAAGGCTCTAGAAGCTGTTATGGACGGTTTCGAGGTGATGCCTATGAAGGAGGCAGCTAAAATCGGAGATTTGTTTTGTACTCTAACCGGGGATATTAATATAATAGATAAAGAACATTTTTATTTAATGAAAAACAAAGCTGTCGTATGTAATTCTGGACATTTTGATGTGGAAATAAATCTTAAGGCTCTAAAGAAAATAGCTAAAAAAATTAACAAGAATATAAAAAACGGAATTGACGAATATATAGTTAATAATAAAAGTTTATATGTTTTAGAAGAGGGTCGTCTTATTAATTTGGCGGCTGCAGAAGGTCATCCCGCCTCTGTAATGGATATGAGTTTTGCCACCCAGGCCCTGTCAGTTGATTTTGTAGCCAAAAATAAAGGTAAAATTGAAAACGTAGTTCATAATGTTCCTGAAAGTATTGAAAAAAAGGTATCAAAATTTAAATTAAAAGCTATGGGAATAAAAATAGATAAATTGACTAAAGAGCAGGAAAAATATTTAAAATCATGGGAAATTGGAACTTAAAATAATAATTAATATATATTTTAATTTTACTTTTTGTAGTTTTGTAGCTCAATTAGCTCATAGGAGGTCACACTCCTTCCCGAAAAATTATTTATATAATTACGGGTAAAACTACAAAGAGGCAAAATTCGAATTAGAAAAACTATGACTGATAAAATTAGATTGGTTACCTCAGAATCTGTTACTGAGGGACACCCTGATAAAATTTGCGATAAAATTAGTGACAGCATTTATGATGAAATGCTAAAAGAGGATCCTAGTAGTAGATCGGCAGTGGAATGTTTTTGTACTACTGGTTTAGTTTTGGTTGGAGGTGAAATAAAAACAAAGACTTACATAAATATTGAACAAGTCGTAAGAAACGTGCTTAGAGAAATAGGTTATGATAAACAGGAATACGGATTTTGCTGTGATGATGTTGGAGTTATTACTACTCTTCACAAACAAAGTCCTGATATAGCCCAGGGGGTTGATGAGGGGGTGGGTGAGTATAAAGAACAAGGCGCTGGTGATCAAGGTTTGATGTGGGGATATGCTTGTGATGAAACCCCAGAACTTATGCCCCTCCCTATTATTTTGGCTCACAAACTTACAAAGAAATTGGCCGAAGTTAGAAAGAATAAAACCTTCACTTATTTAAGGCCAGACGGAAAAAGTCAAGTAACAGTTGAATATGTCAATAATAAAGCCAAACGTGTTGAAACTGTAGTTATAGCAGCTCATCACAGCGAAAATGTTAGTACAAAAAAATTGAAAAAAGATATACTAAATAGTGTGATTAAGCCAGTTTTGGGCAAATTAATGGATGAGAAGACAAAAGTTTATATTAATACTACCG
>CAZJRJ010000064.1:0-6445 GCA_964548635.1 uncultured Gammaproteobacteria bacterium
ATGAAATTGCTTTACCACTTTTCCCAGCACGAGCCGTACGTCCAATACGATGAACGTAATCACTTGTTTTTTCAGGTAAATCAAAATTTATAACCAATTCAATTTCTTTTACGTCTATTCCTCTAGCCGCTATATCCGTAGCTAATAATATTCTATACTTTCCTAGTTTAAATCCCTCTAATGCTTCACGACGTTGACCAAGTGAACGGTTGGAATGAATTTCAGCTGCAGCAAATCCAAAATTATTAAGTTCTCTAGTTAATGATTTCACAGCATGCTTGGTGCGCATAAAAACTAAAACTGACCCTTTAGCTTTCCCTAATATATCCCTTAGATAATCAATTTTGTAGGCTTTTTCCACTACAATAATTTCTTGTTCAACATTTTCAGCCGATGTCCCAGCGGGAGCTACCTCTATTCTAGTAGGTGTTGCCATGTAGTCTGAGGCGATTTTTACAATCTGGCTAGGCATAGTGGCCGAAAAAAGCATGGTCTGTTTTTTCTTTGGCACAAATTTAAGAATAGCCTTTATCTGAGGCAAAAAGCCCATATCAAGCATCATGTCAGCCTCATCAAGCACTAAAATACGGACATTCATTAAATTAACTGACTTTCTCTCAGCATGATCAGTTAATCTACCCGGGGTAGCAATAATTATATGCGGCTTAAGTTTCAAAGACTTAAATTGTTTATTTATTGGCTCGCCACCAATTAATACAGAGGTTCTTAGGCCAATTTTTTTTCCGATAATCTTTAAATGTTCATCAACCTGTAAAGCTAGTTCACGAGTTGGCAGGACTACTAATCCCAGTCCTTTGTGGGTAGCCAAAAGCTGAAGCATGGGAATGCCAAAGGCTAAAGTTTTACCAGTACCAGTTTGAGCAATCCCCACCATATCCTTTCCTTCCAAACTAACTGGAATTGCCTGTGACTGAATAGGAGTAGGAGTTGAATACCCCAGCTCTGTTAAAATTTCTAAAAGCTTTGGTGCAATACCAAGACCATCGAAGCTTGTCGCTTCTTGTTGTTTTGTTTTGTTCATATTTTTAGTTTTTAGTGACCCGATTTCTTGAGATAGTCACCAAATAGATAATTCTTCCAATGACAGTATAAGTTCGAGTCCATGCCCAATTATTCAAGGGCGATTATTTCCGCTTAAAATACGGATTTTATATATCTCAATATTAACACTAAATACTAATTTTGTCAATCATTGTGGGCTACACCCTACTTCGAAGTACAATATTTACAATATTTAAACCAAAACAAATCAATAAACATAGGCTTTTTCTTAAAATAGTAAATTTATGTTAGAAACTTCAGAGCCACTTATACACAACAAAAGACACGAGATAAACCCATGTTTTTTTGTTATTTTTAATTTAAAATAAATTATTTTAAATATTTATCAATTATCACTTCTGCTACTTTTAAACCATCAATTGCCGATGTGATAATCCCGCCAGCATAACCTGACCCTTCACCAGTTGGATATATTCCACGAATATTTGATTGAAATGTAGCCCCACGAATTATACGAACTGGCGAAGAGCTTCTTGACTCTATCCCAGTAAGCACTGCATCTGGATTTGAAAATCCATTTATTTTTTTATTTAATTCTGAAATCGCTTTTTTTAAACTTTCTATAACAAAGTTCGGCAAACAGTTATCTAGGGAAGTTGGAGTTACTCCCGGCATATAAGTAGGTTTAATACTTTTTATTTTTTGGGATGATTTATTTTTTATAAAATCTCCAACCAATTGCACTGGCGCTCTATATTCTCCGCCACCAGCCATAAATGCTTTTTTCTCCCACTCACGTTGAAACTCTACCCCAGCCAATGGATGATCAGAATTAAAATCTGATGGTATAATACTAACTAATAACGCACTGTTTGAGTTTTTTCCATCTTGAGCATATTCGCTCATTCCATTTATTGCCAGCATTCCTTCTTCCGAAGCTGCTGCTACGACATAACCGCCTGGACACATGCAAAAAGTATAAACTGATCGCAATCCCGACATATGAGCAACTAATTTATATCTTGCAGTTGGCAACTTAGAATGATTATAAAAATCTCCGTATTGGGCCTTATTTAACGCTATTGCATTGTGCTCAATCCGAACACCCATCGCAAAAGGCTTAGCTGACATTTTTATTTTTTTTTCATAAAGCATTTGGTAAGTATCACGAGCAGAATGACCAATTGCAAGTACTAGTTCGCTAACTGAAATTTTTTCATTATTATTAAAAACAACATTTTCAATTTTATCTTTTTTAATTTCCAAATCGGTTAAACAAGTTTCAAAACGCACTTCCCCACCTAACCTGATTATTTCTTTGCGAATATTTTTTACTATTTTACGTAACTTATCTGTTCCAATATGTGGATGTGCATCTGTTGCAATTTCTTTTAATGCACCAGCTTTTATCATTTCTTCAAAAATAAACTTTTTTCGAGGATCATTTATTAATGTATATAATTTTCCATCGGAAAATGTTCCAGCACCGCCTTCTCCAAATTGAATATTTGATTCTGAATTTAATTTTCCTTTAGAAAAAAAAGTTTTTACATCTTTAATACGAGAATCTACATCTTTTCCCCTTTCAACTATTGTTGGTCTTAAGCCAGCTTTTGCTAAAAGTAATCCTGCAAATAAACCACTTGGACCTGTCCCAATCACAATTGGACGTTTTCTCTTATTATCCTTGGACACTATTTTAATTTCATAATCAAAAGACTCAACTAATCGAATTTTATGCCGAATTATTTTAACCTCATCAAGACTTGCTAAAAACTTTTTCTGATTCTCAACCTCAATATTAACCGAAAAAACTAACAAAATATTTCTTTTATGTCTTGAATCAATCGCTCGCTTTACTATCTGGTAAGACAAAACATCTTCTGATTTTATTTCAAGAGTTTTTAAAATTTTTTCTTTAATACCACTTTCACGTTCATTTAGTCCAAGAGTTATTTCTTCAATCCTAATCTGTTTGTCTTTATTTATTTTTTTCATATATCGCGTTACCAAATATTCATTATCACATATATTAAATTTTTTTCATTCCATCTAAATTGTGTTTATTATAAAACACAAGACTTGCCTACATCACAAGAATAAATTACTAATATTTTTTCTCTTTTTATTTTTTAACTATCCTCTCCCTCCTCCGACTCCTCCCCTACTACGTCGGGATCCCATGCCTTTTCCTGGTCTATTGCCCTGATTTTGTCCAAAACCGAAACCTTTTCCTCGTCCTCCCTGACCTTGTCCAAAATTTTTATTTTTATTTTTTAGAAACCCTGTATTAACATTTAAATTTTTTTCTATTGATTTCTGATCTTTGTTTTCATTTTTAATAAATTTAATAATATTTATTGGGCACACTTCAGATGCTTTTTTTAAACATTTTAAATTATCATTTTTTATTACTGCTTTATTATTAATCATTTCTATACCATCTGGACAAGCATCAAAGCAGGCTCCACAACCAATACATTTATCTTGATCTATTTTTACTTTCATATTTTTATATTATTAATTTATATAAAAAGTATATCACAACATTAATTAACCCAACAAGGATTTGAACTAGAATATACAAAAAAACGCCCTAAAATAAAGCGCTTCTAAAATTTATTCGGGATTGTGGATGATGTTCTAACTAAAATTAAAATAACCGATCTTTTAAACCACGTTCTTCTAAACAGTTTTTAATTTCAAATTTATAATTATGTCCTTAATCCTAATTAGCTTTTTTATTTACAATATCTTAAAAATTAGCAAAAACAATAATAAAAGTGTATACTATTATTATTATATCATTTAAATAACTAAAATAAAGCTATGATTAATGGATTAGCGCTCACACTTCTTTTTGGAAAACCAATGGTAATGTATGGAGGAATTTTTACACTTCTTTTGCTTCTTTTCACGGCGACAGTTGGCGCCTTAAACATGAAGGGCATTAATATTATTCCTCTTAAATGGCATTTTAAACTAGCTATTGTAACAATCTTAATTGGTCTAATTCATGCTTTTTTCGGACTTTCAATTTTCTTCAACTTCTAATTAAAATTTGCCTCCATTTATTTCCAAAAATTAATTTGAATTTTATCCTAGATCTACAAGGATAAACCTTTGCATACCATCATTTCTCCTCAATATTTTCTTTTCATAGTCAAAAACACAGCGCAAACCTGTGTTTTTTGTTATTTTGCTCGCATACAGGGACAGCTTCCGAACTTTTTTAGCTAATTCAAAGGAAATTAGTTTTAAATATTAGACTTCTTATTATTTAACAATACTATTAAGACCTTGTCTCAACCCATATCCCTCACAGTATTTAAGTATTCCATAATAAGATTGAAGTGATTGACTAAAAAATTCCTCAGATATCAATCCTTGATCTAATTTTGCTTTGTTATTTTTAATTTTTTTAAACATCCTATTCTTAGTCTTTGTTCGAAGCACTAAATAATGAGGTAAAACAACATATCCAAGAAAATCAATCCCCTGATCAAATTTTCTAATTTCTGTTTTTTGAGGATGTAATTTTAGATTAAGATTTATATTTAAAAAACTCCCAATTGGATCCATAAGACTATTAAGATATTCTTGATTTGAGTCAATAATTACGAAGTCATCTGCATATCGTATATAATACTTAGTTTTTAACTTATGCTTCATAAACTGGTCAAGTTTATTCATATAAATATTAACAAATAGTTGTGAAGTAAGATTTCCAAGAGGAAGACCCGTATTGGGCCTTGTATTGAAACTAATGATTATTTCTCTAAGAAGCCATAAAATATCTTTGTCGGGAATATATTCTGCTAAAATATTTAATAAAACATTATGGTCAATACTAGCAAAGAATTTTTTTATATCACATTTTAAAACATAACATGTGTGAATATTATTTTGACTAGCTTTTCTAAGATAATAATCCAATCTATTTACTGCTTTATGTGTTCCCTTGTTTAATCTACAAGAATATGAATCGTTGATAAAAGTTTTATCAAAAAATGGATAAAGTATTTGATAAATAGCGTGATGTAGTAATCTATCCTTGACTTCTGCTTTATAAATATCCCTTGGCTTTGTGTCGTTTATTTTGAAAGCTTGATATCCGCTGTGTTTATAGGTATGATTAATTAAGTCGCTGTGAAGCGAAAATATATTATCCATGATGTTTAAGGAGAATTCTTGAACATCTTTTCTATTTCTCTTTCCCTTTTCAAATTCTTTCCACGCTAAAAGCAAATTTTCAATACTAATTATTTTTTCAAAATTATGAGTCAACTTAATTTTCATAAAAATCCCTCTAATATTACCCCCCTCTCTCTCAGGGTTCCAGCGTTAGTCCAAAAATTCGTGTCAGTTTATAAATTGTGGCAAGATTATCGTGATCATTTTCCAAAAAAATCACGCTTTTCCTTGGGAGGGAAGATTGATTATTTATTTATCGAAATTATTGAATTACTTTTTACTGCCAGCTATCTGGGAAAAGAAGAAAAACTACCATATTTGAAAAAAGCAATAAAAAGATTAGATGTTCTTAAATTCTTTTTTCAAGTCGTTTGGGAGATAAAGGCGTTGGACAACAAGAAATACATAACTATGTCTGGACATCTAAATGAAATAGGAAGAATGCTCGGCGGTTGGATACGCGGAATTGAAAGCAAAACTCCCGCCAAATAGACAGGAGGAAATAAAGAGAGTTGCAACGAGGACGGGCAAACACCCACTGATAGTCAGAATTCCAAACATTGTCGGGATTGTCGTAGTTCGTGTTGAGCCACAGGTCATCGTCATCACGCCTAACGTTAAAAACGTTGAGATCGCCGTCAGAACGAGCAAGATGTCATCATTCTCCACTGCCCTTCAAATTCTTGAAAGGGCTGTATTTTATTTAGGACATCATAAGTCCAAAAACACCTTGCACCAAGTATCTTTATTTATTGTAAAAATACAAAATAGACTCTAGAAAAAGACTTATCCTTTTCTACTCTGCTTTGTTGTATTTTGAGAGTTAACCGCTTACAGCCGTAACCATAAACTTTACAAGTTTACTCTTATATCTATTTTAACAAATAAAAAAAATCCCTTCAACCACCTGACTTCAAGAGTCAAGGGTCAAAGGGTCAAAGAGTTCAAGGATTCAAGAACTCCAGGATACAAGATTACTTACAACGAGGACGGGCGAACACCCACTGCCAGCCAGAATCCCAAACATTGTCGGGAATGCCGTCGTAGTACGCGCGGAGCCACAGGTCACCGCCACCACGCCCAACGCCAAAAACGCGGAGACCGCCGCCAGAATCCTTGATTGGCTCCATTGCTATGAGCAACCACTCGCCCTTGGACTGATCAAGATATTGAAACCTCAACTGCGGGCCGGCTTCAGCTGGAAGTAGTTCTCCACCCATGCGAGCAA
>CAZJRJ010000065.1:0-6296 GCA_964548635.1 uncultured Gammaproteobacteria bacterium
GTTTTAACTCTATACTATTTTCTAGAAATAAAGTTTTTACCGTACTTGTAGCTCCATTAACTTTTATTATTTGATAGCTATTATTAATTTCATCAAAAACTATTCCATACACTATTTGCTCAGTAACTGACCTTTGTCCGGTGTATTTCAAGTCACCAACTATTTTTCTAGCTTCAGCGCTTAATTGAGAGTTTATACGATAATTTCTTATATAGGGCATTGAAATAGACACAACTACAATAAAAAAGACTATTGCCACTAAAGTATTTAATAAAATAAAACCTTTTTTATTTTTTAACATAATTTATATACTTGAAGTCATAGAATACATAGGCATAATAATGGCCACTGCCATACCTCCCACACCAACTCCTAGGAGTAAAATAAGAACAGGCTCAATTATGGCGGGCAAATTAGTCATAATACTATCTACTTCTTTTTCATAAAAATCAGCCAATTCCATCAAAATCTCAGAAAGCTCACCAGTCTCCTCTCCTACGGCCACTATTTGTTGAACAACTGGAGGGAATAGTTTGGGATAAGCCGATAAAATCTCATTAATTTTTCCCCCAGTTTCTATTTTATCACTTGCCTCTTCAATTGCTTTTCTATAAGGCAAATTACCCAGGACACTGGCTGTTATTTTAAAAGACCGAACAATTAATATGTCAGTCTTCATCAAACTGCTGGAAGTTCTGGCAAAACGAGCTAAATTTATCTTCTTAACAATTGGAGAAATAATAGGCATTTTTAAAATTATAGACTGAAAAATATATTTTCCCTTATAAGTTTTTAAAATTTTAACAAACAACAAGCTTAAAAAAACAACTATAACGGATAAAAATATAATGTTATTAACCATAAAATCACTAATGCCAATTAATATTCTAGTAGGTAGGGGCAAGGCTGTTCCAAAATTATCAAAAACTTCCAATAATTTAGGGACCACTGTTACCATCATAAAAACACCAATCAAAATCATGGCCATCAACAAAACAACAGGATAAGTTAGGGCTCCTTTAACCTTGGAAATTAATTCATGCTGTTTTTTAATCTGAATATAAAGCTGTTCTAGAACCTTCTCAAGATTACCAGAAACCTCTCCTGCTTCTATCATATTTATAAAAAGATCTCCAAAAATATCTTTGTGCGGCCTAAAGCTTTCAGCCAAACCTTTTCCTTTTTCTACTTCAATAGAAATTTCGTCAATAACTTTAGCGAAACGCTTGTTAACGGTCTGCTTAGACAAGGTCCTCAAGATAACAGAAAGAGAAATTCCAGTCCTAAGCATGATTCCAAAATATTGAATAAAAAATAATTTTTCTTTCAAGGGAATTCTTGTAAACCTTAAAAGAGAATCATTAATTTTTTTATTCAAACCAGAGGGTTCCTTTTTTTCTTCCCCTTTTAAATTATCTTTCTTTTTTTTAGATAAACTAAATTTCATTTTAAATTATTTAGTTAATTTATATAATTGTTTTTAATCCCTTTTTAGCTCTTAAGTCGTCTATTGTTCTTTCAATTCCCTTATCCAAAATAACCACCGGCATCCAGCCTAATTCATTACTAGCCTTTGAAATATCAGGTAGTGCTAACTGGGTCATAAAAGTTTTTTCTTCTTTATAAACAATTTTTGAATTCGACTCAACTGTATTTATTATTTTCTCAGCCACCTTTCTTAAAGGAACTAAAAGATCTGATCCAATATTTATAGGCCCGCCTACGTCTGTCTCCATCATTTTTAGGGTGGCGTCAATTAAATCACTAATATAACAAAAACTGGAAGAGAAATTTTCATCTCCATAAACCACTAAATCTTTATCATCTAGGGCATTATCAATAAAATCAGGTATCATTTGATTATCATTTAATTTCATACGAGGACCAAAAATTCTAAACGGTCTTATAATCTTAGCGTCCAACCCATAAACATCCCGATAATTTTTTACCATGGTTTCGCCAAACCTTTTCCCTTCATCATACGAACTTCTTTCAGAAAGGAAATCTACTTTCCCAATATAATCTTCAGCTATTTTTTCTTCACCTACATCCTCTCTTCCTCCATAAACAACCGAGGAAGAAAAATAAATAAACTTTGATTCATTTCTCATAACTATATCGAGTGCATTTTTTAAACCAAGAGAATTGGCCAATAAATTAGCTATTTTATTTTCTTCAAATTTCTTTGGAGAAGTGGGACAAGCCAGATAATACACTTCTTGAATTCCCTGAAATTGAATTTTAAATCTTTGTAATTCTTTTAAATTCTCTAAATCAATCGGCTCGGAAATATCATGTTTTAAAAAAGCAAAATCAGGATTAGCGAGTAAATGATCGATATTAACCTCTGCTCCAGTGGAAAAATTATCCAAACAAATCACTTTATTTTTCTTAATTAATGCATCACAAAGATGAGAACCAATAAAACCAGCCCCACCTATAACTAAAATGTTCTTTTTATCAAATATTACTTTATTATTCATAAATAAAAATTTAATTGTTAAAAATTATTTTATCTTTAAAATTCCTATGTTTACTCCCCCTAAAAAACTTCGATCATAAGCATAAAATGAATTTATAATTTCTCCTTCTATGTCAAATATGCGAACATGGGGCCCTCCACCAAGACCAGCTCCAGTTATTATTTCTGCCCAACCGTCTTTATTAATATCAGCAGCGCTTATATTTACACCTCCTCTAAAAGTAGGGTCATAAGCAAAAAATTGTCCTAGAACTTCAGAATAATTATCAAAAATTCTTATCTGCGGACCCCCCTGAGATTGCGGAGAGACTATTATTTCATCTTTATTGCGAGTAGTGTTTCCATCTATATTTGCAGATGCCACATTAACTCCTCCTTTAAAATTAGTATCAAAAGCAAAAAATTGAGTCTGAACACTAAAATCTTCATTAAACACACGGACATGAGGTCCTCCACCAGGGCCAGCTCCGGTTATTATCTCATCTTTTCCATCTCCATCAATATCACCACTAGCCACATTTACTCCACCCCTGAATTTGGGATCATAGGCAAAAAATTGTCCGAGTAATTCTCCCTTCTCATTAAAAATACGAATATGAGGTCCTCCACCAGGGCCAGCTCCAGTTATTATCTCATCTTTTCCATTAGCATTAATATCACCTCCCACGACATTAATACCCCCTCTAAAATTATCGTAAATTGAGAATTCATTATTTAAGCTCCCTCCATAATTAAAAACTTTTATATTTTTTTCCCCCTTAGAAGAAGGAGAAACCAATAGCTTGAATTCTTTAGAGCTTAATAATTCCAAGGCCTTATTAACACTTTTTTCAACATTTAATCTGCCCACACCTATACCGCCTATATAATTAGGATTTAATTTATCTATATTATCGGCATTTTCAAATAATATCTCTCTGACTTTAGAGCTATCAATCTCGGGATTAGCAGCCTCAATCAAGGCTAGCGCTCCACTAACCATAGGAGCAGACATAGAAGTTCCAGACCAAAAACCATTATAATATTTATCAAAAAAATTACCCCCGATCTCCTCGTCACTGTTATAAGTCACTGTATTAAAAACGCTAACCCCTGGGGCCATTATATCGACACAACTTCCATAACTAGAAAAATTAGCTTTCTGATCCATGGTATCAGTGCCTCCTACACCTATAATCATATCTACGCCATTCTCGTTATCATAACAAACTGGATACATAGGTTGTTCATCTAAATCAAAGCCCTCTCCTGAAACTTTTTCATTCCCAGCTGCCGCCACTATTATAATACCACTATTGTAAGCTCTTATAATAGCTCGAGACATCGCGTCACTTCTATTAGGTCCTACAAAACTAAGATTTATAATATCAGCTTTATTTTTGATAGCGTAATCAATTGCCCTTATAACCTCCGTAGCTCCTCCCTCACCATTATCACTTAAAACTCTGAGGGGCATAATCTTAGCTTTCCAGGTGACTCCAGCTACTCCAATCTTATTGTTAGTGTTAGCAGCTATAATTCCAGAAACTATAGTTCCATGAGAGATTCCGGCCTCAGTATAACCTTCTTCGAAACGAGGGGAAGGATCGGACGTATTATTTATAAAATCCCAACCATTAAAGTCATCAATAAAACCATTATTGTCATCATCCTTATTATTATCAGGAATCTCATCTTCATTTTTCCAAATATTATCTTTTAAATCAGGGTGATCTATTTGAACTCCCGTGTCTATTACAGCTATAATCACACCAGGGCTTCCCTTTATCCTCTCCCAGGCTCTATCGGCTCCTATTTTTTCTAAATACCATTGATAACCATAATAGTCGTCATTAGGAAGATTTGATATAGAAAAACATTCACTGCCCGCATTTTTGTTTTCCTGGCTACTGATACAATAATTATTTAAATAATTTCCTGATAAATTATAATTTTCTGCCAATACAAAATCTGCTTGTCCCAAAAATAAAAAGGATAAGAAAAATACTAAAATAATTGAAACAAAAAAAGATGCTATTTTATTCATAACATCTTAATTATAACACAAAAATACATTTTTAAAAATCACATTTCTTCAATTTCTTTTAAGGTATCGCGAGCACACTTTTCCCAGCTAAAATGACTTACTCGTTCACTTCCTTTTCTTATTAAATCTCCCCTTAAATGTTCGTCTGAAACTATTTTATTTATAGAATCAGCTATTTCATTCCTGTCTAAGGGGTTGAAGTAAAGAATGGCCTGTTTCACAATCTCTCTAAAAGGAGGAATACAAGAACTAGTGACTGGAGTCTTGGTGCCAAAAGCTTGCAATATTGGAATCCCAAAACCTTCATAAATAGAAGGAAATATAAAAGCCTTAGAAGCGCTAAAAATATAAGGCAAGTCATCTTCTTCCACCCATCCAGTTATATAAACCGAAGGTTGTAAATCTAGTCCAGTTATATTATAAATTGCTTCATCATAGCCATGGCCGGCATCTCCGGCTAAAACTAGATTCTCTTTTAAATCTTTATTATTATACTTTGCTCTAGCATAACCTTCTATTAACATAGCCATATTTTTCTTTTTTTCAAGACGTCCTACATACAAAATATACGGCCTTTCTAGACCGTACTTTTCTAAAACTTCTTCAATCTTTTTTTCGTCTGTCCTTTTTGTATAAAATTTATTATTATAACCATTATAAACAACTTTTATTTTATTTTCAGAAACAGAATACATTCCTAAAATATCGTTTTTACTTGCTACTGAAACGGTAATTATTTTCTTGGCATGTTTTAAGGTAAATTTGGTTGACCATTTTAAATAATCAATAGAATCAGCCCTATATTTATTTAAGGTAAAAATTCTTACCAATAAATTAACAATTTTTCTAAAATTCTTATTTTCAGAACCTAAATTTTCCTTGCGATATAAAGCTTCTCTTTTTAAAAAAGCTACGTCATGAACAGTGGCTATAGTTTTTTTAGGTCTTATCAAGGGGATAGAATGGGCTGGAATAAATAAAACATCTATTCTCCTTAGAAGCATCTCCATGGAAAGACGCCCCAGGGTCCAAAAAAATACAAAAGGCCATTTTAAAACTTTAGCTTTAAAATTATTGTAAGGACTCTTAATAATTTGAAAGCCATTTTTATCAAACTTAATTTTTTCATCTTTATAGAATTCTTCACCAATATCTTCTTTTTCTAAATTCAAAAGTCCACCAATTAAAGGCTTGTCAGTATAAAGTATGTATTCATTTTTATCGTCTATACAAGCTAAATTTTTAATCAAATAGTAAGAATACCACTCTGTTCCACTTTTATGACCTCTATTAGCTCGGCTAGCATCAATGCCTATTATCATTTTTAAATATATAAAATAATAAAATTATTATAACAAAATAAAAATCAATACAAAAAATCTATTTAGTTGCAAGAATGGATCTTTTATAAGAATCCAAATTTTCCAAAGCTATTCCAGTTCCCTTAGCCACGCATAAAATCGGCTCGTCAGCAATATAGACAGGTACGCCGATAGTTCTAGAAAGTAATTGATCAATATTTTTTAAAAGTGAAGAACCACCTGAAATAATAATTCCCTTATCCATAACATCGGCTGATAACTCTGGAGAAGATTCATTTAAAACTTTTTTAGCTGCTGATATAATAGATTCTAAATCACCTTGAAGAGCCTCAGTTACATCATCGCTAACAACCGTAATACTTCTAGGTAAACCAGAAATTATATCACGACCCTTTATCTTCATACTTTTTTTATCTTCTAAAAAAAGAGCGGAACCTATATTTATTTTAATATCTTCGGCCGTCTT
>CAZJRJ010000066.1:0-6274 GCA_964548635.1 uncultured Gammaproteobacteria bacterium
AACCACCTTCTTTTTTGGATTCTTTTCAATTTTTGTTACAGGCTTAGTTTTTTTTGTTTTTTTAGTTGTCATATATAAAATGATTTTAAATTATTCTACTTGTTTTTCTATCTCATTTAATTCTTCTGATAAAATTTTTAACTCTGCCATAAACTCGTCAATTTTTTCTTTGTCATCATTTTCTTCTAAATCGATTATAACTCTTTCTATTTCCTTCATTCGCTCTCTAATGTTGTTTTTTCTTAAAAGGCTTATTATTTTTATTGCCTCGTTCTTAGCTTCGTTAATTTCAATATCATAATAATCTCTTTCTCCTAAAATAGCCAATTTATCAAGAAATTTCAATGCCTCTGATAAAATGCTATTTGACTCATTGCCCTGTTCGTCATTTTTTAACAAAAACTCTTTAAAATCAGAATAATTTATACTTTTAAGATTATTATCTAGAGAATTTATCGTTTCTTTATTATAGTAAAAAATTAAATTTTTGTAAATTTTCCTATTCTCTTTTCCTTGAATTTCCTCAATCCCTAAACGATTTAATGAATAAGCTATCAAACTAGGAAACTTCAATAATAACGCAAGTAAATTTTCCGTAGCAACGCAATCCCTGTCTAGACCCTCTCTGGGTTTGTTATCCTGGGGATCATCTTCCTCTTTCCTATATTGATTTTCATTCTTTTTTTTATAATTAGACAATGTCTCTCTCAAAAGATTTTCTTCAATGCCTAATTTTTGGCTCAATTTTTTAAGCCAATGATCCCTTTCAATTAAATCACTTGTACGGGCAATTATAGGTAGTAACTTCTGAACAACCTCTCTTTTTCCCTCAAGCTCTTCTGTGTTTATTCCTACAAAGGTTTTGTCAAAATAATAATCCATAATATGACGAGCGGAATCTAATAAACTTTTCCATTTTTTAACATCTTTTTTAATCAAATCATCTGGGTCAAAACCCTCAGGAAGAGTTACTATTTTTATTCTCATCTCCATAGAAGACGCTTCTCTCACCCCCCTATCAACCGCTATCTGCCCAGCCTGATCCATATCAAAGGCTAGAATAATATTTGAGGAATACCTTTTAACTAAATTTAATTGATCCCTAGTCAAGGCAGTCCCAGAACTAGCTACGACGTTTTTAAATCCATTCTGATGAGCTGTAATAGCATCCATCTGCCCTTCCATAATTATCACCGAGTCTTCACCCTTTATGGAGGTTTTTGCCTTATCTAATCCAAATAAAATCTTACTTTTATTATAAATCGGGGTTTGAGGACTATTAACATATTTACCCATTAATTCCTCTTTTTCTTTTTCTGGACTGACCCTGGCTGAAAAAGCAACCACGTCTCCGTTGTAGTCATTAATCGGGAACATTATCCTCTCTCTAAAACGATTATAAACTCTTCCGGTCTCTTTTTTTCTATTAGCTAGGCCACAAGTTATTATATCATTGTCATCATAACCCTTTCCTTTTAAAAGTTTAATCAAATCATCCCAAGATTCTCCGCTATAGCCTATTTTCCAATCCAGTAAAGTTTCTTCATTTAAACCTCTTTCTTTTAAATAAACACGAGCCCCTTCAGCCGACTTAGCTTCCATTAAAATTTGGTGATAATAATTAACAGCTATCTCCATTATATCTAATAATTTATTTCTTCTGGATGCCTCTTTTGGATTTTCTTTTTTCAAAGTAACTCCTGCTCTTGGAGCTAAAACACGCAAGGCCTCAACAAAGCTAACGCCTTCCATTTCCATTATAAAACTAAGAACATCGCCACCTTTACCCGAGCTAAAACAATGCCAAATCTGTTTTTCAGGAGACACCATAAAAGAAGGCGTTTTCTCTCTATTAAAGGGGGAAAGAGCGGAAAAATTAGAACCAACCGGCTTTAGCTGAATATACTCCTTTATTATATCTACGATATCTAGTCTTGATTTTATTTCATCGCTTATTTGCATAAATTGATATTACGGTAAATCAATTACATTTTTTAAGCCTATTTTGGTAAATTTTATAAAAAAATTCTTGCTTTAAAAAGAGTGTTAACTTAAAATATAGTTAAAGATTTTAAAAGCCTTATAAAAAGACATTATCACAATTGAAATTAATATACAAACTATATTTTAATTATTAAGTACCTGATATGAACAATAAATGCTCCATCGTAATTTGCACTTTTAATAGACTAAATTATTTCAAACAATGCTTAAAAAAATTACTTGATTTAGATTTCCCAGAATATGAAATTATCATAGTAAATGATGGCTCAAATGATGGAACAAAAGAATTTTTAGAAAATTTAGGGAATGAGAAAGTCAGAGCTATTCATCATAAAAAAAACCTGGGTTTAAGTGAATCAAGAAACACAGGAATAAGAAATGCAAAATACGACATTATTGCTTTTACAGATGATGATTGTCTAGTAGATAAAGATTGGCTCAAGAATCTAGAAAAAGAATTTACTAATGACAATATTGGTTTTGTTATAGGTCAGACTTTTTATATTGAGAAAGGATATAAAGGATATTTTCCTGAAAGACTAGTTTCTAATATAGACGCGAGATGGCCCATGGGCTGTAACATTGCTTTTTCTAAAAAAGTTTTTGAAAAATGTGGTTACTTTGATGATTTTTTCTTCAGATATAACAACGAAGACTCAGAAATGGCTATCAGGGTTGTGTCTAAAAATTTCTCTTTTAAAAGATCTCTTGATGCCGCTGTCTATCACCAAAAAATAAACTGGAATACAAAATCTCTCCTAAAATCTGCCAAAAACGCTTCTGTTTGGGTAATTCTTAAAAAGAAATATCCAAATCACTATCTATGCTTTAATCCCCCGGTTAAATTTGGTCTTTTCATTAATATAAAAGATTATTTTTATATTCTAATTCTTCCAATACTTGTCCCACTACTCCTAATAAGATATTTAATTAACGGAAAAAGTGATTTAAAAATATTTTTTACAAAATGGCCTGTCCTTTTAATACTGAGACGTTATTTAATATACAAAGAAGCTATAAAAAACAAGGTTTTAATATTTTAAGTCCTTAGGAAAATAATCTTTTTAGCCAACCTTTTTTTTCTTCTTTATTATCACTTTTAATAACTCTTCGCTCTCCCGAACTCTTCACCCATGCCTTTAATCGCAATATCTCCTTTTGAACCAAGTCCCCGTCATACTCGGCATTGTGCCTGTGAGCACCAGCATAACTTGCTTCTTTTTGATCTAGATGAAGACTAAAAACAATGCTACTTTCATCATCCTCTACATAAATATGAAAACGAGGATAAAATCCGCCACCTAAACGGCGAACAAGACTTTCTTGATTACTTCTTCTATCCCTTATAAACCCGTAACCAGCCCTCCTTAAAAAGGTATAAGGATTGTCACTTATTTCATTTCTTTTAATTTCCAATTTCATCTTTACTAATTTTAAATATTAAAAAATTATTTATCACGAAACGACCTGAAGCTAAAAATATACCTATAACGAGTTGCGCTAATACATAATAAACTTCAAAAAAATCCACTAAAATAAACAAAAAGGACAAATTAAGAATCATCGTGCAAACAGTCATTGAAAAATAATAATAAAATTGCTTTTTCATCTTATCAGTAGAAGCTTCTCTAAAAGTCCAAAATTTTTGAAGTAAAAAACTGACTATAAAAGCAGTTGAATAAGATATAGCAGCTGATATTAGATACCAAAAACCAAATATATCTGTAAGTAAAAATAAAATACTCAAGTCAACTACTGTAGCCGTTACACCGGCTATCAAAAATTTTATAATTTTTTTATTTCTGTCAGCTAAACGATAAATATGAGAAAAATTATTAGCTAAATATTTTTTAAGATTATTATAATATCTAGGCATCAAAATATTTTAAATACTATTATTTTTGGCCCACTTGATAGTCCTTTTAATTCCCTCTTCTAAATTCACCTTTGGACTCCAACCTAAAATATTTCCAGCCAGAGAAGCATCAAGACAGCTCCTCTCTTGCTCTCCTGGAATAGCTGGTCCGTATTTTCTTTTCGTTTTTTTCCCTAGGGCCTTATCAAGAGAATAAACAACATCAGAAATAGAAACCTCCCTACCTAGACCAATATTTATCTCTCCGTTGTATTCCAAGTCCATAGCCTTAACGAAAGCATTCACAACATCGCCAACATAAACAAAATCTCTGGTCTTGGAACCATTTCCATTTATAGTGTAAGGCTGATCATTTATAGCCTTGTCGATAAAAATAGAAACAACGCCACACTCCCCTCCCGTATACTGTCTAGGACCGTAAATATTAGCAAATCGAAGGGTGGTGTAATTTTGGCCAAAGACTTTATGATAATAATTTAAGTATTTTTCAAAACACAACTTATTTATTCCGTAAGGAGAAATTGGATAAGGCTGAGCTGTCTCAGAAGTAGGAATTGGGCTATTCTCACCATATATAGCTCCGCCTGTTGAGGAAAAAATTATTTTTCTAACTTTATTATCATTACAATTTTTTAGAATATTTAAGCCTCCGATCACATTTATATGATTATCTATATCGGGATTTTTAATTGAAAACCTAACATCAATCTGAGCCGCCAAATGAAACACAAAATGAAATTTTTCTTTTTCAAAAATTTCTTTTACCTTTGTTGATCTAATGTCTAAATTATAAAACCTTGCCTGAGGATTAATATAATCTTCCCTACCACTACTTAAATTATCAATTATACTAACATCAAAACCTAGGTCAATTAATTTATCAACCAAATTAGATCCAATAAATCCAGCCCCTCCAGTTACTAAACATTTATACATAAATTCACTAAAATTAAAGATTATACAACTATATTCTAACTATATCTATATAAACAAAAGCGAGGCTATGTGTCAATACAAGTAAAATTTATTTGGTCTTTTTTTATTATACTTTCTTTTATATAAAATTGAAACTGGCTTTAAACAAGAGCCAGTTTCAAATTTTTTTATACTAAGTATTTTATAGATACTTAATTAATTAGAGTCTTCCTCGGAAGATGGTGGGTTTTTAGTCCAGTATTCCACGCTTCTCATTATTTTATAAGCATCATTTGGAGTTCCTAAGAAATATTTCTGTCCATTTCCTCCGATATACCAAGCCTCATTATTACCATCCACCTGTATAAGTATTTTACCCTTGCTTTTATCTACAAAACTTTGATCCACCTGAAAAGACCCTTCGCCTAAAGGATTATATCCGCCTAAAAGCTCATCCCTGTCACTGTAGCCATCTTTATCAGTATCAGTCAAACTCTTGTTAGTGCCTAGGGCGATTTCTACAGTATTGGAAAGTCCGTCTTCATCATCATCTTCGCCTTTTAAATTAGCGTCGGCTAAACTGATTTGATTTATTTTTTCATTAGAAACACCTTCTCCTAAATTAATGATAAGACTATAAATATTAGAATCAGCCTTGTTTAAATCTAGCTGACAATTTTGATAATCAGCCTTTATTTCTGTCTGTTTATCAAGTTCATCTTTTAATTCTTGTGCCTTTTTAGCCAATTCTTGATCTTTAGCTGACAAATTTTCTTGTGCTTTTTTAAGATCAGCTTGTTTTTGCTCTAAATTAGCCTTGGTCTGTTGTAATATTTTTTCTTTTTCAGTCAAAGTTCCTTTAGTCTGGTCTAGTTCTTCTGTTTTTGTTTCTACCACCCCTTCGGTAGTAGCTAGCTTAGCCAAAAGAGAGCTATTGGTATTATAAATTTTTACTATGACACCAAGCATACTTACGAAAAATACTATTATCAAACCATAAAAAAACCAACGCTGGTATCTTCTAAAAGAAATCTCGTTAGACACCTGTTTTTTATGGTCAATTTGAGTAGCGCAATATACGCACTCATCAGAGTCATCAGGGATTTGTTTTTTACAATTAGGACAAATCATAAAAATAATTTCCACACCATTTGAATGATTTTAAAAATGTTTTTAATTTTCCAAAAAGCATGGGGATAATTAATTTATTAATAAATATATAAAAATTTTAATCAAATTATTAAAAAAATATTTAAGAAATGAGTTATTCTTATTATTTATAATTATAACATAAATATAAAATAAGACCAAAGCTCTTGTAACGTGTAACGCATAACGTGTATTAATTTTGGCCTACCAGTAGTCTCTCTGGCCTACCAGTAGTCTCTCGTAAGAGGACTGCCGGTTTTTGACTTTGGCCTACCAGTAGTCTGGCCTACCAGTAGTCTCTCGTAAGAGGACTGCTGGTTTTTTTAATAT
>CAZJRJ010000067.1:0-6015 GCA_964548635.1 uncultured Gammaproteobacteria bacterium
AATTACACAAAAGAATTATTATTATCAGTGGCGACAATATTTGTCAGTACTGGAGTGGCAGTCATTCAGGTCAATATATGGCAAGGCACAGTTTTGCTTTTGATTGGCGTGGGAGTATTTGTCATGAGAGGATTTTATAAAAAGTTTTTAGATAATAAGTAATATGGATAAACTGGATTTGATTCTTGATAAAATCAAGGATTTAAAACATGAGAATTTGAATGGTCACAAAGGTATTATCAAGAGATTGGACGAGACCAATGGAAACGTAAAGAAAAATACCCAGTTCAGGATTGAGGTGGCAACAACAATTAAAAATCTTAAATGGTTTTTAGGTTTTATGGGGATTGGAAATATCGCCAATATTATTTATTTGATAGTTAAACATTAATTTTATGCAAAAACCAAAATATATAATGATACATCACAGTGCTGTGTCATATAATAAAAATTCTGATCAATTTGAGGCAAATAATAGAGTCCACAAGGGGAGGTGGGAGCTTGTCAGCTCTCTAGGGTTCTATTTGGGGTACAACTACGAAATTGCTAAGAATGGTCGCATTAGACAAGCTCGCAAGGATGGAGAGAAGACGGTGGCATGTTATCAGGGAGATATGAATAGTGGGCAGTGTATTCACATTTGTTTAGATGGAAATTTTGATATTGAAAAGCCAGCATCAACACAAGTATTCGCTTTGCGTGATTTGCTAAAAAAATTAGTTCAGCAATATCTAATTAGTAAAAATAATATTATCTTTCATCGAGATTTTGCAAGCAAGTCTTGCCCGGGTAAAAACATGGATATTAATTTTATTCGTAGCTTGGTGCAAACTGTTGAAGTTGGGAGTAGCGATAAGGAGAAGTTAGTTAAACTTTTGGGAGAAGTATTGGAATTAGCCAAAAAGTTATAAGAAAAGCGTTTAATATTGGTGAGAATAAATGACTTGCCATGTGGTTTTTATTACGTTAACATCCAACACAATATGAAAAATATAACTAAAGAACAGTTTAAAGCGTATGAAACAGTCAGACGTTCTGGTGCGACCAACATGTTTGATGTTGGGGTGGTTTCTAATTTATCAGGACTGTGTCGGAATATAATATTGATTATCATGGAAAATTATGAAAAATTTGAGAAAAAATTTAAATAATGACATAAGAAGTGGAACTAGCTTACTTGAGATTGTGGGAGAGAACATTGATCATCATGCTGAACTTTTTGCAGAAAAATTTAAAGTGAAAAAAACAAAGATTAAAAAAGAGATAATTAAAATAGTCATTCAGGGCTTAAATGAAAATCTTGAACGTTTATGCAAAATAAAAAATTAAAACTTAGATTGGCAAAAGTAAAGGAAACTTACAGCACTAGTCGTATTGGAACGATTCATGCGACTTATGATGAGATAGTGGAAGCATTAGGACAGCCTCATGATCGTACAGCTGAAGGGGAATGGGGATCTATGGATAATAAAATCCGAGTAGAGTGGGCTTTTGTGGTTAATGGTGATAAGAAGTTGGTTTTTACTATTTATGATTATAAAAGTAGATTTCCTTTGGATAGAATTAAGCAGTGGAGTCTTGGAGGGAAGAGTGATGAGGTGAAAAAATACCTATTGAAAACTTTGCTAGTTGAATAAAAATAAAAAAATATAAATTAAAAGATGGTTAGAATATAACCATCTTTTTGTATTATTTGCTAATATTAATAAAATAATAATTATTTTAAAAAGGTATTGACATAATATTATAATGTAGTATACTAACAGTGTACAGTATAAATATATATTAAAAAAATGATGAAAGGAGAATTAAAAAGCATCGTAAATGTAATATCGGGATATAATTTTAGAATTGCTTTAAAAATGGATGAAATTGGTAGTAATCTAGTTATTCAGGCAAAAGATGTGATGGGCGGTGTTTATATCGAAGATAATGGTTTAGCAAGGATTAATTTCAAAAACGATAAAACAAATGCGTTTGTTAAGAGTGGAGATATTATAATGTCAGTGAGGGGAAAATTTAGAGCAGGTCTTTATATTGGTAAAGCACAAAGTATAATTGCATCATCGTCTGTGTATATTTTACGATTAATAAATAAAAATGTAAACCCTGAATATTTAACTATTTATTTAAATTCAAAACTTGGTCAAAGAGAGATAGGAAAGGCTTTAACTGGTGCAGTTGTGCAAACTATACTTAGAAAAGATTTAGAGAATTTGAATGTTATTATTCCAGATTTAAAAAAACAACAGAGCATTATAGATATTTATAAAAATAATATCTTGCTTCAAAAAAAGCTCGATACAAAAAAACAATTAATAAATAATATTACTGAAACTGTTATCAGTAAAATTTTAAAATAATTAATAATATGACCAATCAAGTAATTACTCAAGATAAGTTGAATACAATTCTTTGGTCAGCAGCTGATTCATCGAGATCTTCATTGTCTGCTGATGTTTATAAAAACTATGTGCTTATAATGCTTTTTTATAAGTACTTAAGTGATTTATCAAAAAAACAATACGATAAATATAAAGAGAGATTTGGCGACGATGAGAAACGTATTCAAGAGAAAATGAAGGCTGACCGTTTTTATTTACCCCCAAAGACTTCATTCGATTATATTTATAGTATTATTGAGCAAGACAATATTGGTGAAGAAATAAATAAAGCCTTGGACAAAATTGAGGATCATAATAAGTCAAAACTTGAAGGAATTTTAACGTCATTGGATTTTAATTCAGAGAATACTCTTGGTAAGCTTGAGCAGAGGAATAGAATGATTAGACATTTGGTTCATGATTTTTCTAAAGTTGATTTAAGGGATGTAGATGATGATATTATTGGTAATTCATATATGTATATGATTGAGAGGTTTGGTGCTGATGCTGGTAAAAAAGCGGGTGAGTTTTTCACGATTTCTGAAGTGGCGATACTGTTGGCAAAATTAGCTCAACCAAAAGAAGGAGACAGGATATGTGACCCCGCCATGGGTTCGTGTGGTTTACTTTTGCGTGCTGGTGAGGAGATTGAAAAAAAGGGATCAAAAAATTATGCTTTATATGGACAAGAATCAACTGGTTCAACTTATCAGTTAGCAAGAATGAATGTTTTTCTTCATCAGAGAGATTCCGCTAGGCTTGAGTGGGGTGATACTCTAAATAATCCATTACTTGTTGAGAATGATAAACTAATGAAATTCGATCTTGTGGTCGCAAATCCTCCTTTTTCCCTGAAGAAGTGGGGAGCAGAAAATGCTACAAGTGATAAGTACAATAGATTTCATAGAGGTATTCCACCAAAAGATAAGGGGGATTTCGCTTTTATTTCTCATATGGTTGAAGTAGCAAAACCTAAATCAGGCAGAGTAGCAGTTATTGTTCCTCATGGCGTTTTGTTTAGAGGTGGGGCTGAAGGAAAAATTAGGCAAGCAATGCTCGAGGAAAACATTATTGATGCAGTTATTGGTTTACCTTCTAGGCTTTTTCAAACCACAGGTATTCCAGTGGCAATTTTGATAATTGATAGATCTCGTGAAAAAGGTGGAGCAAACGAGAAGAAAAAAAGTATTTTATTCATTGAGGCTTCAAAAGAGTTTGTGCCTGGTAAGGCTCAAAATGCACTTAGTGATGAGAATGTTGATAAAATATATAGTACATATGAAAAACGAAAGGAAATAGATAAATTTTCAAGAACAGTTGACCTCAAAGAGATTAAAGAAAATGATTTTAATTTGAATATTACTAGATACGTAGATACTTTTGAAGAAGAAGAAGAGATTGACATTACAGCTAATCTAAAAGAGCTTGATAAAATTAATCCCGAAATTGAAAAGCTGGAAAAAGAGATGAAAAATAATTTAAAAGAGTTAAATATTAAATAATAAATGTATGACTGGATTTTTTGAAAAAATTACAAGATATAATCTATTCAATTATTTGCTTCCCGGAATGATTTTTGTAATATTTATATCTCAAACAACTAATTTAAAATTAATAGAGATATCTAGTACAAATATAGTAGTGTTGTTATTTTTGGCATATTTTTTAGGAACAATTATTAGTAGATTGGGATCATTATTTATTGAACCAGCTTTAAAAAAAATTAAATTTGTAAAATTTGTTGAATATGGAAAATATTTAAAAGTTTTAAAAGATGACAATAAACTAGATGATTTGTCTCAGGAAAATAACACATATAGAACTTATATTTCTTTATTTCTTACAGTTTTGATTATAAATCTAGTTTTGTATTTATTAAATTATTTTTCTATAGATATTGAAAATAAAGAAATTTTTATCTCAATTTTTCTTCTGTTATTATTTTTATTCTCCTATAAAAAGCAAACAAAATATATTAAAAATAGAGATATTAATAAATTAAATAAGTAATATGAGTACAATAATAAAAAGTTTTTCTGTGGGTGATGGAGATATGTATTATATTGATCACATGTCTGACAATTTTACTATGATAGATATTGACTTACCAAATGACGATCGTGAAAAAAAAGAAGAAATTATTTCTGAAATAAAATCCTTACATAAGAGTAGCGGTATTGTGAGATTTATTTCTACTCATCCCGATCAAGATCATATCTGTGGGCTAAAAGAATTAGATGAAGAGATTGGCATTGTTAATTTTTATTGTGTTAAAAACGATGTATTAAAAAAAGACGAAACTGATGATTTTAAACATTACCGTAAATTAAAAAACGATACTAAAAAAAGTTTTTATTTATATAAAGGATGTGCGAGAAAATGGATGAACCAAGGTTGCGATGAGAGAGGTAGCGCGGGAATAAATATATTATGGCCGAAAGTAGAAAACAGATATTTTAAAGAGGCTTTAACTTCTGCTGAAAGCGGAGAAAGTCCAAATAATATTTCTCCAATTGTTAGATACTCCATGAATGATGGCGCTACATTTTTATGGATGGGTGATTTGGAAACTGATTTTATGGAAAATATAGTTGATGATGTTGAGTTATCAAAGGTAAATGTATTATTTGCTCCGCATCACGGAAGGGATAGCGGTAAAATTCCACAAAAATGGTTAGAACAAATGGATCCAGATATTATTATTATCGGTGAAGCACCGTCTGATAATTTAAATTACTATAACGGCTACAATACAATAACTCAAAATTCAGCAAAAAATATAATTTTTTATCTTGGTAACGGGGTCGTTAATATTTATGTAGAAAGTAGTGAATATTCAGTTGATTTTTTAACAGATAACCAATTGGAAGGTAGCGGAGAAGATGATGAAAATTATATTGGTACATTAGAATTATAAACAAATTAAAATGAATATTAGAAAACAAAAAAATATTCCAGAAGGGTGGGAGTTTAAAGGTGTAGGTGAGCTTTTGGATTATGAACAGCCGACTCCTTATATTGTGAGTTCAACTGACTATAACAATAATTATAAGACACCAGTGTTAACAGCTGGTAAGACTTTTTTACTTGGCTATACAGATGAAATTAGTGGTATTTATAAAAATGCGCCTGTAATAATTTTTGATGATTTTACTACTGCAATAAAGTATGTTGATTTTCCTTTTAAAGTAAAATCCTCAGCGATGAAAATTTTGAAAGAAAAATCAAGTACTGTTAATTTGAAGTTTATTTATGGATGGATGCAAGTTTATCCATTTAAAGTAGGAGAGCATAAAAGAAATTATTTATCTGAATATCAGTATCGTGATGTTTTAATTCCTTCATTTCATGAGCAAAATGCGATTATAGAAATTTTAGAAATTTGGAACAAGTATCTTGAAAAGTTATCAAAGAAAATTGAAATAAAGAAAAATATTAAAAAAGGATTAATGCAAAGGCTTTTAACTAGGAAAGTTCGGTTGGATGGGTTTGATAGTGAATGGAGGTATAAAACTATTTCACAAATTGCAAAAACATCTGCAGGAGGGACCCCAAAGTCTACAGAAAAAAGTTATTATGTAAATGGCGAAATACCCTGGTTAAAAAGTGGGGAAATTAGGCGAGGTGAAAT
>CAZJRJ010000068.1:0-6008 GCA_964548635.1 uncultured Gammaproteobacteria bacterium
AGAAGGTGGTTAATAAAAAAAGGGTCGTTGACAGAGTTAAAAAAAATACTCCTAAAACAAACAAGGCTGAAGTTAAAAAAACTTCTGATATTAAGAAAAAAAAGATTAGCAAAAAGTCTTCAAATAGAAGTGTCTCTAGAAAAAAAACTGTTGGGACTAAAAAGGCTATTCCTAAAATAAAGGCTGTTAAGCCAAGCGCTGAGATGGAGAGTAATTTAATATTAAAAGGTAGGTCCAGGGGCTTTGTTACTGAGACAGAGTTGCTTCATTTATTTCCTGAGATAGAGGAGTATGTTTATGATTTTGAAATATTTCTATCAAGCCTTCAGGATAATGGAATTAGAATAGTGGAAGACAGTATGGGTATTTTAGGTTTATCTGCCAAGATAAAAGAGAACATAAGGATGAATTTAGAAAGTAAAAAGACAAAAGGGAAAAAGGGTAAGAAAGGGAAGAAACAAAATGTTCAAGAAGAAAGAAAGGATAATTTGTCTTTCTTAATTCCGACAATTGATTTGTCTAAGTTGAGTTCTGACTCTATCCAGATGTATTTAAAGGAGATTGGGAAAGTTCCATTATTAAAAGCTAATCAAGAAATTGAGCTATCTAAGAGAAAGGAAAGAGGGGATCGTGAGGCTGAAAAGGGATTAATTGAGGCTAATTTGCGTTTAGTGGTTTCTATTGCCAAAAAGTTTTCTGGAGCCAAAGGCTTAAGCCTCTTGGATTTAATTCAGGAAGGTAATATAGGTCTTTTTAGGGCTGTGGAGAAGTTTGAATATAGAAAAGGGTATAAATTTTCTACTTACGCCACTTGGTGGATAAGACAAGCCATAACCAGAGCTTTGGCTGATCAGTCAAGAACTATAAGAATTCCTGTTCATATGGTTGAGACTATTAATAAATTTCAACAAGTAGGTAGGAGGCTCATTCAAGATTTGGGTCGCGAGCCTTTACCAGAGGAGATTTCAGCTGAAATGGGTGAAGATATTGATAAAGTAAGGCATATAGCTAAAATTTCACAAGACACAGTTTCTCTTGAGACTACAGTTGGGGACGATGAAGAAGATTCAACACTAGAAGATTTTATTGAAGATGTTAAGAGTGTTACCCCAGATCGTTCGGCCGCTTTACTTTTGTTAAGAGAGTATGTCCGTACAGCAATTTCTAAAGTAAGTCCCAGGGAACAGAAAATATTAGAGATGAGATTTGGATTGATAGATGGTGTGGCGCACACTTTAGAGGAAGTAGGCAGAGAATTTGATGTTACTCGTGAGAGAATTAGACAGATTGAAGCCAAGGCCCTAGAGAAGATAAGGAAGGATGATGATATCAAAAGATTGCAAGATTATTATTAAGGTTGACTAATTTTTTATTTTTTATATAATAATATAAGAACTGCTTAAAAAGGCAGGTTTTTGTTTAAAAAGATTGTATCTAAAAATTTATTCCCGGGTGGCGCAGCGGTAGCGCAGTTGACTGTTAATCAATTGGTCGTCGGTTCGAATCCGACCCCGGGAGCTAGTTAAAAATACGGCCTATATTGCCCGTATTTTTTATTACAGGAGACAAAGAACAGTTTTTAAAGTATAATATAATTATAAATTATAAACAAAAATATATGAATAAAAAGATTGTTTCCTTAATAATTGCCATAACATTAACAATAGTGATTTTATTTTTCTTTATTATAAAGTTATTGTTATCTGGTTCTTTTGCTGGCAAAACATCATCGGATCTAAATATTTGCAATAACTTAAAAGAAGATGAAGTTTGTGTTTGTGAAAAATATAATCCTCCAATTTGCAGAATAGAAAAAAAAGATAAAAATCAAGAAGGATATGACGTAGATGGAAATAAAACTAAAATAGATAATGATAGTATGGGCCAAAAGTTTAAAATTGAAAATTTAGATAATGAGAAAGTTAATATTGTTCAAAAAGAAAAATGTGAAGAAACTCTTGGAAAAGAACAAATTAACCGATGTTTTTTTAGTTCTTCTATTATAAATAAAGATATCAATATATGTGAGAAAATAAAAGATATTCATTGGAGAAATAGTTGTTATGAAAGCTTAGCTATTTTAAAGATGAATACTAGTTTATGTGATAAAGTATTTGATAAAGAAAGAAATAATATTTGTAAAAAGGAAGTTGAAGAATATATTAATGATATTAATTTGTGCGAAAATATATTAAATAGTGAAGATAAAAATAATTGTTATTTGAATAGAGTTTTTTTAGATTCTGATTTGTGCACAAAAATAACAAACAATGAAGATAAGGAGTTTTGTTATTTCCAAGTAGCAACCACAATTAAGGATACGTCTTTGTGCAATAAAATAACTGATAGTGAGGCTAGGGATTATTGTACAAGTGACGCCATTAAAGTTAGTGATGATGTTGAAATTTGTGATGAAATGATAAAAGGCAACAACAAAGAAATATGTTATAGAAATCTTGGCTGGATAAAAACTAATTCTTACTATTGTGAATTAATTGATGATGAGTCTAATCACGACAATATGTGTTATAGCGGAGTTGCTTCTAGAACACATAATCTTGATGACTGCAATAATGATTCTAATTGTTACAGGAAGTTGGCAGTTGATTATATAAAAAATATATATATTTGTGATTTTATTAATAACAAAGATGAAAAAGATGGTTGTTATAATGATTTTAATAAAAAAAATAACATTGAAACATTATCAGAAAAGGAAATGTTAGATTGTGAGAAAGAAGGCGAGGGTAGTGGAGGATGGAGTAGAATGAGTGGTTGTTACCAGAATTTAGCTATTACAAAAAATGATTTCACTATTTGTGATTTTGTACAGGACGATCAATTAAACTTTTCATATTCGCGTGATGCTTGCATAAAAGAAATCGCAGAAAAAAATCAAGATATAGAAATATGTGACAAAATTGATATAAAATATCCTAAAGAATGGTGCTATGCCGCGATTGCTAGTTCATTGCAAGATATCTCTTTATGTAAAAATATTGATACAGAAATAACTAGAGATATTTGTTTTTATAGTGTTGCGTATTTAAAGAAACAAAAATCTTTATGTGAAAAGATTAAAGATGAAGATAGGAAGTTAATTTGTTACAGTAATATTATTGAATAAAATATAGTATATTTTAAGAGATATTCAGGTTTTTTATTTAAAAAAGGCTAATTCCTCCAATTCTGTCTTAATTTTTTCCCAATCTAAAGTTCTAAACACGTTCTTAATGGGGGGGGCTAGTTAAAATACGGCTTATTTTAGCCGTATTTTTTATTACAGAAGACAATAATTATTTTTTGAGGTATAATGTAATTATAATCCAAAATATTGTATATTTATGAAAATTTATCCAGATAGACAAGAATTTAAAAAAATTCGATTTAAGGTATACTTAATTATATTTATTCTTTTGTTTTCTTTTTTTCTTTTTTATATTTATCCCAGTCTTACATGCTATAAATTGTCTGGAGATGATGAATGTTCGGGTAATTTTATGTGCAAGGTGGAAGGAGGAGGTGCGCCGTGGGCGGACACTGTATTGGGTACTGGGGGGAGTTGGAAGCCTTGTACTATTTGGGACGATTTCTGCAATCAAAAATCTTGTGTGCCAAAATTTAGATTAAAAAATAAATAGCGGTTGATTTTAATAATTCTAATTCTTTTTTAATAATACTCCAATCCAAAGTTCTAAATACGTTTTTAATGGGGAACATATAAAAAAAATAGCTATTTTTAGCTATTTTTTATTTAATTATAAATTAAACTATTGACAAAATTTTATTAGTATGCTACTATATAGTTTAACAATAAAAAAATAACAAACAAAAAAAGGAGGTACCAAAATGGGTGTCAAGATTTATGATCTTGCTACTTCGGTAGCAAACCTATAAAACAATAAAAACACAACCCGCCAAAGATTATTCTAAGCGGGTTTTTATTTTGTATAAATTAGGCTATCTAATTCTAATAATCCTAATTCTTCTTCAATTATATTCCAATTTAAGGTTCTAAACACGTTCTTAATGGGGAGCAAATATTGACAAAAACTATGGTATATACTATAGTTTTTTATTCTTATTATATTATAATTAATTAACTAATTTTAAAAAAGGAGGGGAAAATGAAAATAGTTATTTGTGATATAAATCAAGAGTTAGCAGAAAAGCTGAAGCTTCAATATTTAAATAAAGAGGGAGTTGTGATTGGATTGAGGGGAAATAAATTTGAAGTGGAATATGATAATGAAGAATTTGCACTTAAAATTTTGAATAATATTCTTCAAAATGATAAAAAGTGATATAGGAAAGAATTTTATAGGAGGTTATTTTCGGATGACCTCCTATTTTATTTTAAAAAAGCTAATTCATTTAATTATGTCTTGATTTTTCTCCAATTTAAGGTTCTGAACTTGTCCACGAGAGAGAGGATAAATTTGGGTCACTTCGTAATAGGGGTGGCTTTTAATTGTGTGGTATAATAAAAGTATAATAATTTAATTTATAAATATATGAAATCTATATTTAGTCCATGGACTTTTAATACATGGGAATTAGGAATTTTTAAAGTAAGCGCAGTTTCATTTGGAATTTTTATTGGTGCGTATTTCTCAGATTTTTTTAACAATTGGTTGATTGTATTATTTATTCTTTTTCTTATTGGTTGGCTATATCTTGCTATTACTCGGTTGAAATATTTACGAAAATTAGATAGATAAATAATTTTAATTATTAATTTTGGTTCGAACATCGTCCACGACCCCGAGCATCGATAAAAATGCCTTATTTTATGGGCGTTTTTTTGTATATTTTGGTTCTAATCCTGGTTGAGTCTTGAATATAATTGTGATATAATTTAAATATATAAACTTTAAACATAATTATTTAATTAGAAGTAAATGACAAAAAAAGTATTTTTCATTATTGTCTTGATACTAGTTTTTATTCCATTAAATGTTGATGCAATAGAATCTAATTTAGAGTTAGTTTATGAATCTGACAAAGACAATATTTCCACAAGGAGTGTTAGTTATTATGGAGATAAAAAGGTTTTAATTTATACAAAAGATAAAAAAGAAGTATACATAGAAATAAATGATAAAAAATATGGACCTTACGAGGCAGGTGATAGTCAAATTCCATTAGCAGGACCAAATGCGAAAGCATATGTAGATGGTGACAATACATATTTAATATACACAAAAAATAGCAAGAGGTATGTTCAAATAAATGATGAGATTCAGGGGCCTTATGAATCAGTTGATAATTTTACTTATAACAAAAATGATTGGGCTTATAAATACAAGAATGATGATGGTGTTTATTTAAATTATAAAAATAAAATTTTTGGTCCATATAAGTTCGTAAATGATATTGATTTATCAAATAATCTTCTCTTTACATATGTAGATAAAAATAGTGGTAAAAACTTTGGATATGTTGAAGGGGAAATTTTTGGACCATATACATCTATTCGTAATGTGGAAATACCAGGCTCTAGTTGGTATTTTTTTATAGAAGATAGAATAAAAAAATATAAAGTTGTTTCAAATGGAAAAGAATTTGGACCATATGTTTGGAGGGGGTATTCAATGGGAGGAGGTACGGAAGAAAAGTATTATTTTTCAAAGACAGGACATAATGAAAATATAATGTATATTGAAAATGGACAAGAATATGGTCCCTTTGATTGGATAAATAACGTTAAAAGAGGTGAGGATATTTTTGCTTTTAGTTATAGGAAGGATAATAAACAATACTTAAGAATTAATGAAGATGTATTTGATAATGTAAAAAATTATGATGTAGAAAGAGGTAATTATTGTTTTGTTTTTAAGAAAAATGATCAAGAATTTGTTAGAATAAATGATGAGAAATTTGGTCCTTTTGACAATTTAGAATGTAAAGTTTCGGAAGAATCATATGGTTATAGATATATAGAGAATGATAAAATGTACGTTGTTTTTAATGGCGTAAAATTTGGTCCTTATGAAAAAAATTTTACA
>CAZJRJ010000069.1:0-5776 GCA_964548635.1 uncultured Gammaproteobacteria bacterium
TTCTCATTATTTATGAGAGATTTTTCAAAGATGTCTTTTTTCTTGATTAAAAGATTTGACCGTATTTATGTTAATAATGGATTGAGCCATCATGCCAGCTGATTTTTCATAATTATCTTGCCTGGCTTTTCTATAAGGAAAAACTTTTTTATTTACATATAGAGTAGTAACAACAAAAATAGGAGTAAAAAACAATAAAATCAAACCAAATCTGTAATCTATAAAAAACAAAACAATAATAGTTAGAGTTAATTGGATTAAAGTAGGGCCCACTTCCCAAAGAAGACTAAAAAATAATTGTATTATTTTATCTACACCTCTTTGTACTTTAGAAATCTTATTACCAGTGTTTTCTTTTTCGTGATATCCAAGAGATAAAGACAATAATTTTTTATGAGCTCTGGTGGGAAGATAAGTTTCTATATCAGCTAAAATTTTAATTATTTTTTTATCAGTAAAATAATCAATTATTGACACAATTTGGTTAACTAAAAACATGCTTAAAACCAAAAAAATGATTAATTTTATATTACCTTTTTCAAAATCAGTGACAGTATCAATAATATATTTTAGAATATAAGGTCCTACTAAACTAAGCAATTCCAAAACCAACAAAAAAAATGATAACCTTTTTAATTGTCTCTGTGAGGGCTTTATAAGCCACCATAATCTTTTCCAAAAATCTTTAAAATTGTCCTTTTTATTCATACTAACAAAAAAAAGAAGGCTTCCACTTCATTTATTTATACTTAATAATACGTAAAAGTAAGAAAAAAATTACAATTTGCATGATTTTTAATCAAAAAAATGCTAAATTTTTACTTTTTAATCAAATTCTCACCAATCCGGAAAACATCTCCGGCGCCCATTAGAACTATTATTTCATCACTTTTTATATTTTCACGCAAATATTTTTCACACTCAGCTAGACCTGGGATATATAAAACCTGGTTTTGTGCTTTTATTCTTTTATTATCTTCTTTTATTAAAGCAACTAAATCCCTACTATGAACCCCTCCTTGCTCTTCCCTGGCAGAACCATAAATATCGAGAACTATAACTTTTGAAGATTTTTTAAAACTAAGAGAAAAATCTTTTAGTAAGGCCTTGGTCCTAGTAAAAGTATGCGGATGAAAAACAGTTACAATTTTTTTATCAGGATAATTTTTGCTTATTGCATCCAGGGTTGTCTTAACTTCAGTAGGATGGTGAGCATAATCATCTATAATTAAAGAACCTTTGAACTTGCCCATAATTTCCATTCTACGAGAAGTGCCTTGAAACTCATCTAAATAAGTTCTGATATCAGACAATTTTAATCCCATTTCTATGGATAGAGAAATTACAGCTAAAGCATTATAAACATTATGCCTTCCAATCAAAGAACTTACAAAGCTACCTAAAAAACTATCCTCGGGATTTGCGTCTTCTTCATCGTTAAATCCGAACTTTACTTTAAAGAAGTTTTGCCTGTCCTTTTGAATAAAATCATAAGCCATATAATCAGACAAATTATCCATTCCATAACTAACTACCCTTCCCTTACAATTTACTTCAGCTATTTTTTTTATGATTGGGTCATCAAAATTAACTATCAAAAGCCCATCCTTGGGAATCTTTTTAATAAAATCTATAAAAACTTGCGCGTAGCTCTCTTCATCTGGGAAAAAATCAGGGTGATCGTATTCTATGTTATTTAAAACCACTATTTTGGGCTCAAAATATTTTAATTTATTTTGATATTCATCCATCTCAACAAGCAAATAATCCGATTGACCAACCAAGGCACTTCCTCCAAATTGAGGCACAGAAGAGCCAACCAAAACATTTGGTTTCACCCCTGACTTCTCAAGCACATAACCAAGCCAAGCAGTAGTTGTGGTTTTGCCGTGACTGCCTATTACAGCTATTCCGTAATACTGATTAAAAATTTTAGCCAAGGCTTCAGCATAGGTTAAAACTTTATAATTTTCTTTTAGAACCTCAGCGACTTCTTGATTGGTTTTAGAATTATAAGCAGTAGAATAAATTATCAAATCAGCATCTTTGGGAATATTTTTTTTATCAAAACCTTTTATCACTTTTATTTTATTTTCCCTCAAGACCTCATCAGTCATAAATTTCTCCTTAACATCAGAACCAAAAACCTCTATCCCTCTAAAATTCAGAAATTGAGCTAACATAGTCATGCCAACCCCCTTTATCCCAATCATATAAATTTTTTTTACTTGGTTTAAATTCATCTTTAATTTTTTATTTTCATTAATTTTTCTATAACACTTAACAAATCATTATTTCCTATTTTTATAATTTTTTTAATATTTTCCCCTAATTTCTTTTTTAAGTCTTCGTTATTTAATATTTTCTTTATATTGAACAGGAAATCTTCAGAAGTCAACTCTTTTTGATTTAAAACAATAGCGGCACCCTTTTCTTTAAAAATTCGGGCATTGTCTTCTTGGTGAGAATCAGGCATGGGAATTAAAATAGAAGGTTTACCAAAAAATGAAAGCTCTGTCAGGAACCCAAGACCAGCTCGACTAATAACTAATTCTGATTTTTTCAAAGCTTCTAACATATAATCGTGTTCCAAAAATTCAAAAGAAGAATAATTTTTATATATCTCTCTGTCTCTCTTACCCTTTCCTGTAATATGTATAATCTGAGCAAACTCACTTAAACTATTTAAGTTATTTTCTATTAATTCGTTTATAGCCTCAGCTCCTGTTCCTCCTCCTACAACCAAAACTAAGGGCAGACCCTTCTTTATCTCAAAATAATTTTCTTCGTTTAAAATTTCCACACTATCCTGAATCGGATTTCCTGTCCAAACAGCTTTAGTACCATAATCCTTTAGTGATTTCTTAAAAGTCGAAGTTACTACTCGGGCAAAAGGAGCCATTAATTTATTTGCTAAACCAGGCCGAATATCTTGCTGATGTATTAATATTGGAATTCTTAAAATCCAAGCAGACCAAACAACTCCCACACTAACAAAGCCTCCAGCGCTAATAACTAAACTAGGCCTGTTCCTCACAAGAATAAAAAAGGACTCGATACAGCCAAAAAATATTTTAAAAATATCTGTAAAATTTTTTAGGGAAAAATAACGACGAAGCTTACCAGAAGATATGGCCCTAAAAACAACTCCTTCTTTCATAACCATTTCTTTCTCTACGCCCGTCTTTGTTCCAATCCAAACAAAATCAATATCACTATGTTTTTCTAAAATTATTTTTCTAATAGCCAAAAGAGGAACAACCGGTCCACCCGAACCTCCTCCGGTTAAAAATATTGTCTTTTTTTTATCTTTCTTCATTTTATTTTTCTGTATATTTGCTTATATTTACTAAAATACCCAAGGCTAAAAGACTTGCAATCATGGCTGAGCCTCCATAGCTAATCAAAGGAAGAGGAACACCGGTCATTGGGATTAAACCTATCATTCCTCCTATATTAAGAAAGACTTGAATAGCTATCCAAGAAACAATACCTACTGCCAAAATCTGACCAAAAAGATCAGGGGCATGTTTAGCAATTAAAACACCTTTTAAGAAAAAAAGGAAGTACAAAACAATCAACAAAGATGAAAAAATAAAGCCGACCTCTTCGGCTATAATTGAAAAAATAGAGTCGCCACTAACCTCGGGTAAATACATATATTTTTGTCTACTTTGACCAATCCCGCGTCCTAAAAATCCTCCTGATCCAACTGCTATTAAAGACTGATTAATTTGATAACATTGTCTTTGAATATTTGACCCTGGATCAGTAAGACAATTAAAACGATCCTTGACATAAGGTTTTGCGCTTAAGATAAAAACAAGTACTAAAACAGCCAATAAACCCAAGGAAATTAAATGAATTATTTTTCCACCTCCTATAAAATAGACTATTACAGAAGAAATGGCAATAATAGAAAGAGTACCAATATCTGGTTGCATTATCATTAAAAAACTTATGAGTCCTAAAATTATCAAAAATGGTCCTAAGCCTTGAGAGATTGAATCTAGGTTACCGTGACGTCTTTCAAGCCAAGCTGCCAAATAAATAAGAAAAGAAACTTTAACAAATTCGGACGGTTGCAGGGAAAAACCAAATATATTTATCCAACTATGGGCCTTTCCATAATGAACCCCTAAACCTGGTATAAAAACTAATAATAAAAAAAGGCATGAAAAAAGTAAGAAACCGATCGCATACTTCTTCCAAAAAAAATAATTAACCTTTGAAAATATATAAAAAAATACTGCCCCCAAAACAACACTCAATACTTGATGATTAAAATAATAATAGCTGTTATCAAATATTTTATAACCCACAACCGAAGAAGCGCTAGACAACATCAGAAGCCCAACATAAACTAATAAAATTATAATTATAATTAAAAATTTATCAGCCTCATGCTCTCCTGATTTTTTTATAAATATACTTTTAAAAAATTTTTTCATTTAAAAAATTTATTCCTTCTTTCTAACTACGCACATAGGAGTGGTCTCACTACCTTGGCCCAAAGGATTGTCTTTAAAAACTTTTTTGGCAAATTGTTTTGATATTTTTTTACTTGATCTTCCTAAAACCGCAACCCCTAAATCATTGGCGTCTATTATTACTATTTCGTTTCCTAACAAATCTTTTAAATCCCGGGCTACCTTATTAGGATTCTTAGGACCAAACTTGGCATATTCATTATAAGGAGGGAGAGTATAATCACAAGGCCCATCAATGGCTGACACCTTAGATCCACAAACACGATAAAAAATACCTCTTATACCAAAAGGCTTAGTTAGGGCTGAGGCAATAATTCCTAAAAAAATGCGAATTACCCCCACCTCTCTAATAGCAAGCTCCATGGTCCAAGGACTCCCAATTCCAATTCCATAGGGGGATTTATAAACAAACTTACTCAAAAAATTTGCCAATTTGGACGGGTTAATATCCTTTATTGGAAAAGCTCTTCCTTGAATAATGGCAATCATTCTTTCACTAATAAAAACAAAATCGTCTTTTTTTAAATGTGGTTTTAAATATTTTTCCACCACATCCTTAAGCTCATCTCCCTTTTTAATAACATGAGTTTTTATAGGAAATCGTAGGTAAACGTCATCGTCCACTTTTATCTCCAAATTCTTACCCTCATTGGGCTTTATATTTTCCATATTTTTTTAAAAAATAATTAATAAAATTAAATAGTTTTATCTAGAAAAAATAGAATCAATCCAATAGCAGAACTAATTCCAGCTATTACCCAAAAACGCATTACAATTTTTGGTTCAGGCCAGCCCTTGGCTTGAAAATGGTGATGAATAGGTGCGGATAAAAAGACTTTCTTACCTCCTCTTAAGCGTTTTGAAACAACTTGAACAATAACCGAAAATGATTCTAGTACAAAAATCGAACCAATTATAGGTAAAAGGATGGCTGAATTGGTGAGCATGGCTATAATGCCGAGAGTTACCCCTAGACTCATAGCTCCTGTGTCGCCCATATAAAACCTAGCTGGATTAATATTAAACCAAAGAAAAGCGCACAAGGCTCCAGCAATTACAGAACAAAAAGTGGCTAAATCATATCTTCCCAACACAAAAGATATGGCTCCCATAGCACCAAATGAAGTTAACAAAACTCCTCCTGCCAAACCATCAAGACCATCGGTTTCATTAACAGAAAAAGCAGTTCCTACTATAACAAAAATAAAAAAGGGAATATACCACCAAGAAATTTCAAAATTACCAAAAAAAGGAACATGTAAAACTGTCCAATCTAATTTAAAATA
>CAZJRJ010000070.1:0-5698 GCA_964548635.1 uncultured Gammaproteobacteria bacterium
TTAAGCCGATGACATTTTCAACATATGACACGTATTCATAACCTTTATATTTTTCGTTTTCAAAAGATAAATAATCTTTTTGCCCAGTAGCCAGCTCTTCTTCTATTTTTTTCTTTGTTTCAGAATTTTTTTCGGTAGCATCTTTGACATTCTTTGTTTTTCTATCAAATAAATGTTTTATATATTCAATTACAATAATTTTGTCTTTTTCAAATTCTCCATTTACGCTTTTTTCAATTTTGACATTTGCAAAATATTGAGTGCCCGAATATGAATACATTGCGCGATAACCATCGTCAACGCTGATACGTTTGGTTGTTTTTTCGCCGGTTGTTGAGCTTAAATCATAAATATCAACTTCTCTAAATTTTTCACCAGTTGTTCTTTTATCTAATTCAGACATCTCAAGTCCGTCACTGAATTTAGCGGGGATATAATTTTCAAATGGACTCACTATGTTTTTAAGGTCGATTGAACTGCTATTTGATTGTATTAATAGCCAAATAACAAATAAACCAAAAACGACTACTAGTGAAATTAAGACTTTTTTCTTCATATTTTTGATTAAGTTATGCTAAAAAATAAAAAATAATTTTACCCCATTTTAAATACCCGAAGAGCAAAAATATTCTTTATTATTTTATCTAACAGGTTATATGTAAACTTATAATTTTTTAATTTAACAATTTCTTTATAATTTCAGGGATTTTTTGAGGGTTGGCTTTGCCTTTTGTTGCAGCCATAGTTTGTCCTACGAAATATTGTAAGACAGTAGTTTTGCCCTCTTTGTATTGTTTTACCTGATCCTTATTTTTGTTTAGTATATTTTTAACTATGTCTTCTAACTCTTTTTCATTATCCATTTGCTCTAGACCTTCTTCTTGCATTATATTGGTTGGATCTCCGCCTTTTTCATACATTATCTCTAATATTTTCTGCCCAGCACTGGAATTGATTTTATTTTCATAAACCAGGCATATTAATTCAGCAAAATTTTCAGGAGTAATTTTTATATCTGTTATTTTTTTACCCTCCTTCTTTAGATGTTTAAAGAGTTCACCCACTAGCCAATTTGAAGCTGACTTGGCTAATTTCTTCTTTTGTCTCTCCCAGTCGTCTCCTCCAGAATCTATCCAAGCTCTGAGCTCTGAAATTACCTTTTCAGTATAATCGGCCATGCTTTTGTCAGAGATTAACAACTCGGCAGTTTCGTCATCAAAGTCGTATTGCTCTATGAATCTATCTTTTTTCTTTGTTGGTAGTTCAATTAATCCAGTTTTTATTTCTTCTATCCATTTACTGTCTATTTTTATTGGCGGTATATCAGGTTCTGGAAAGTAGCGGTAGTCATCAGCTGTTTCTTTGGTTCTTTGCCTGATTGTTTTTCCCTTTTTCTCATTCCAGCCCCTAGTCTCTTGTATTAATTTTTCTTTATCTTCTAAGGCCTTTTTTTGTCTCTCAACTTCATAGTTGATAGCTTTCTCCATGGCCTTAAATGAATTGATGTTTTTTAACTCTACTTTTGGATTTAATTTATAATTTCCAAGAGGTTTTATTTCGCAGTTGCCTTCGTATTTCCATTTGCCTTTTTCTTGAATACTGACATTTGCTTCACATCTCATTTGTCCTTTTTCCATATCAGCATCACTAATATCAAGATATCTAAGGATTTGCTGATATCTTTGGCAGAATTTTTTAGCTGTTTCTGTATCTTTAATGGTTGGCTCGGTTACCATTTCAATTAAGGGTGTCCCAGAGCGATTATAATCAATTAAGGAATAATCCTTTCCCTCTGGGTGCCTTGATTTGCCAGTATCTTCTTCTAAATGAATACGAGTTATGGCTATATTGTCCTCACCTATCTTTAAAAACCCATCGTAGATAAAGGGAAGTTCGTATTGAGATATTTGATAGCCTTTAGGAAGGTCAGGGTAAAAGTAATTTTTTCTATCAAATTTAGAGAGTTGGTTTACCTTTCCACCTAGACCCAAGCCTAAAAGAATAGTCCATTCTATGGCTTGTTTATTGGGGTGGGGGAGGGCGCCGGGTTGTCCTAAGCAGACTGGACAGACTGTAGTGTTTGGCTCTTTGCCCTCTGCGTCATTATCGCATCGACAAAACATTTTTGATTTTGTTTTGAGTTCAGCATGTATTTCTAAACCTATTATAACATCGTATCCCATATTTTTTTAAAATTAAATTTTAGACATTATTTCGTCTACTTGTTTTTCTAACTCTTTTTCGGAGCTATTATTAGTGATTTCAAAATCAGCTTTTTTCCCCAAGGTTTTTATGTATTTTTCTGTCGCAGTTTTTTCTTTTTTTAAGAAATTTTGATAACTCTGTTTGGATTCATCTGTTTTTTCTCCTCTTTTTTTACTTCTTTCATATCTTATTTTAGGATCAGCGGTTACATATATTAATTTAAATTTCTTTCCATATTTATCTCTAAATGGTTTATCATCTCCCTTCATTCTTATTCCATCAATAACTATAAAGTCAGCATTAACTTTCTCTATGTCTTCAAGCATGGCTCTCATAAGTATGTCTTGTCCAAAACTGTCTTTTAGGGCTATGGCTAATTTAGTTAAGTTATCTCGATTAAATTCCAAATGAAGATTGTCTAAGGTTTTTTTTAATAAATCAGAGGTTGTCAATCTGAAACCTTTGTATTTTTTAACTATATTATTGGTAACCGATCCTTTCCCTCCAGCCTGTTCCCCAATAATGCCTATTATTTTCTTTTTTTTCATTTCTTCAGTATTTTATTGAATTATTATGTTTTTATAATATAAGAAAAAGAGGCAAAAAGCAAGAATGAAAGATACTTTTAAAATTTAGGAATTAATATATTTGACTTTTAGGCCATTTTATGTTAAATTAAATAACTGTTCTTTACTAATTAGAAATAAAAAACAAAAAAAGGGAGGAGGTGGCCCATGTTTATTCATTTATTGGCCGGAAGTTCGGTTTTTTTATTGTTTGCTGGTGTTTTTAACTTTGAAATTTCCAGAACATTTTTATTTTCTGGGGCCTTTTGTGGAATTGTTCCTGATATAATAAGTTATA
Source organism: uncultured Gammaproteobacteria bacterium (assembly GCA_964548635.1). GTDB lineage: Bacteria > Patescibacteriota > Patescibacteriia > Patescibacteriales > JAGXOH01 > JAIOTG01. Next base: position 3,070 of record CAZJRJ010000070.1, read on the forward strand.
TTTTATCAAGGGAAGTAAAAGTAGATAAATGGGCCCATAAACACAGGGATAACTTTTCTCATTCAATTTTTTTACCAATCATCATTTTTTTTCTTTTAATTCCTGTTGGTTTTAATCTCGCTGTTATTGTCAGTATGGCCATTTTAACGCATCCCTTACTTGATCTTTTTGGAATAGGTTGGGGTGTTAAGCTTTTTTATCCCTTCGGCAACAAAACTTATAAAATGTTTTATAAGGGTAAAATTTTATTGATTTGGAATAACAAGGAAGTTGACGAGGAGGCAGTAAGATTTGGAGATGATAATTGGATAACAAATATATACCTTAAACCAAATTTTATTGGGACAACAGAGTGGTTGTCGCTCGCAAGTTTTTTATTAATAATAAGCAGATATTAAATCTAAGCCGTCAGTGGACTCTTTATGAACACCACGGGCTTTTTTATTTTAATGATAAATGAAAAAGCCGGTTTTTATCCGGCTTCTGGTTTGGGTTTAGGTTGTTTTTTGCGACATCTTCTTTAATAACATTTTTCTTCTAATTATAATAAAGATGTAGAGAATTATATCCAGAAAGACTTTTATATATTTTATAAAAAATCTTGGTTCCCTCCTTTTGGGGAATTTTTTCTCTAGACGAGTCTTTATTATAACTAAAAGAAAAGTTATAACTTCAAAAAAGATTGTTATGAACGAACATAGTTTTTGTGGTAAAGCTAATAAATACCTCATTTTACCCTCCTTTTTAAACGTTTATCTATTATCTCCTTCCCCGTGGAGATTTCCTTTTTCTCTTCTTTTAAAAAGTTTTTCTATATTCGATTCTGCTACATCTTCTAGGTCTAAATTTAATTCAGTTGATATTTGGCTTAAATACCATAAAACATCACCCAGTTCTTTTTTTAAGGCGTCTCTGGTTTCATCATCCATTTTCCCATCTTTGTCTCTAATAACTTTTTTTACCTTCTCAGCCACCTCTCCGGCCTCACCAGCTAGTCCCAGGGTAGGGTAGATGTAATTATTATCCTTATCGGGATAGATTGCAGTTAGTCTTGATTTTTTTTGATATTCTTCAAATGTCATAATTAATTTAATATTTTTTTAATTTCTTTGTAAATTTTTTCGGTGATTTCATCTCTTGGCATTATTTGATTATTTTCTGTACATTCTATGAATTTAAAATGATCTGAAGTCTCGGCGATTTCGGCATATACTTTTTCCGCCTTTTTTAAATGTTCTATGTCATTCTCATGTATATCCCTCTTTTTGCCCTTTATATAATCTCTATAACCTTTTTTATCTACTAATTTTTGTGCTATTTCTGAGTCTACATGAAGTATTACACTTATGTCTGGTTTTGGTATTTTAAATAAATCAAATTCAAGTTTGTATAACCATTTAAAAAATTTTTGTCTTTTTTCCTGGTTATTAATTTTACATCCCTGGTGTGCCATGTTGGATGACATGTATCTATTAGAAATTACTGTTTTCCCTTCTTCTAGCCATTTTCTTATTTTAAAACTAGCGTCATAACGATCAACAGCGTAAAAGATTGAAGGTATTAAGGGTCCCACCTCTTCGGCTGTTCCATATTTTCCATTTAAATATTTTTCAACTAAGCCAGCGGATTTATTTCCGTATTGTGGAAAATCAGCTTTTTTTACATTAAAATTTTCTTTTTCCAGTTTTTTTATTAAAAGTTTAGTTTGAGTTTCTTTCCCAGAACCATCTGTACCGTCAATTACTATAAATTTTCCTTTTTCGCCCATATTATTGATTGATTATTTTATTAATCTGATTATATAAATTTTCCAAATCTCCATTATTGTCTATTGTCTTGTCAGCAGACTTCACGATTTCTGGTATCGTAAGCTCAATTTCTTTTTTATGATCAGATAAAAATTCCTCGTAAGTCTTATTACTATCACCCTCATTTTCACCTCTCTTAACCAATCTTTTATATCTGATTTTAACGTCCACTTCAATCGCCACTAAAATAAAACCTTTTTTTTCTTGTAAATATTTTATATCATCCCATCTTCTAATCCCATCAACTACTACTATTTCTTTATTACTATTTTGAACATCTTCAGCTATAACTTTTGCTAGCAGGTCTTGTCCTAGAGATTCTCTTAGAGCCTTTGAGACATTTTGCATATTGATTCTGCTTATATCTGAATGAAGTCTTTCCAATACATCTCTTAAGGGTGTTGAGAATTTAAAAATTTCAGCGCCTTTTTTTTCGTTTAAGTATTGAGCCACAGTTCCTTTGCCCGAAGCCATTGGACCGACCAGTCCAATTATTTTTTTATCTTTATTCATATTTATTTTTTTCTATTATATCTTGAGAACCTCTTTTAATGTCCCATGAGCTTGGTTCAAGATCTGAATGCAGGGTAATTTCTGGGAAAAGGGTTCGTAAGGCCTCGTCCATTTTGTGAGCCACTTTTCTTAGAGTGGGGTGAACTGCCTTGCTGGTTCTTAGTTCGACCACGTAGATAGTGGCAGGGAGGCCATAGGAGACACGACAAGCTACGTTAAATCCCATGGCTATATAACATTGTTTATACTTATTAGTAGTATCGAATTTTTTAATTTCATTCTTCTGTTCTTCTATTAAAATATTTGCT
>CAZJRJ010000071.1:0-5685 GCA_964548635.1 uncultured Gammaproteobacteria bacterium
TGTGTACGCCAGGAATGATGCGTGTATAAATGGAGCGAGTTTTGACTTTATTACAAATGGCTCTCAAGAAATTTTTAATAAAAACTGGACTACATCTGTTGACACTTGGTAAATATTATACATTGGGCCATAAAAAACCTTATAAAAAAGACCCCTCTTAGGGGTCTTTTTTCGATGGGTCCTTCGTGGTCCGTCATTATAAATTTAATAAGCAATAAGATATTAATAGATGCTTATTACAATAAGATTTTAGAGGTGAAATGCTAAATAATAACGATATTTTTGCATGGTCCCTTGTAAGGGGACGCTTTCAAAGCTTTTTTAAACAGATCGGGTGAAAAAATTATAGTGAAATTGAAAAAATTATAATTTATTTTTATTGACAGCCCGCATAACAATCAGCCTTCATACTGTCTGGCATAAACCCACAGCCAATACATGGATCCTCAGGATCTTTTTCTAGTAGTTCTTCTATATCAATATCACCACCTTCAATTGTTTCTTCAAAAAGTTCCTCCATATTTTCAGGATTATCTATATCAACAAAAGGAATCTCTCCTGGAATTTCAAATGCACTATTATCAAGAGTCCAAGGGCGACAATCAACTACTGGTAGTTTATAATTCAACATATCAGGTGTCATCTCGCTGTCTGGCTTCTCGATTGTTCCGTCTTCATTATAATTCAATTTATATTTCATACCTCCTAGCATTTGAGCGAGAAAAGCCTTGCCCCAAATAAAAGCATATTCACCATCGTGAATTATATGCATATGAGTCATAGATGATGGAGCATTGCGCCAACCAAGAGCCTCGCTAGATAAATAATAATCTGCTCGTAGTCTATTACCAGAAATATAATTCATAATTTCCAAATATTCATCATTAACTTTATTTACTGAATAACAACTAATATTATTCCCAAGTTTTCCTGCCGCAAAGTCTTCAAGTGTGCCGCTCGTTTTAGTTTTAGAGCCACCCTCATTATTGTCTTCAGGCAAATCATCTAAATCATTAAAATTAGTCCCCTGTTCAACAGTATTGGGATCTGTAATTGTAATATTGTTATTAGCATTTTTGTTATAGTAAACAGCTCCGCCAATTGTAGCCCCAACCATTACAGTGCCAATGCCCAAGAGAATAAGATTATTCATAGTTTTAATTTAAAATTTAATACTTTTATTATATCACCTTTTTCCGTAAAACAAAAAATTCCTCTAAATAAAGACGTCTTTATGAGGTCGTCTAGTAGAGGAAGTTAAAACTGAATTAATTAGAGGTGAGATTAATATTCCTAAAATAGTATTGTAATAAAAGTTATTTTTTATTTATCCTTTTTATAATAAAGCACCATTCGATCTAAATACCAAAGTTTAAAGACACTGGACAGAACAGTAGAAAAAATCGTAGTCTGTAAGATATTATTAAAAGCTCCATAAATCATAATAAAAAAGAAAAGACCATTAAACAGATTTAAAACTGTAGGAAAATCTTTTTGGATAACACCATTTTTTGTCCATATTTCCTCTCCTAAAATTGACTTACTCATCCAATTATTTTTATTCCTAGGTTCAGGAAATAATACGGGGTTAATAGCGAAGAATATTAATAATAGCACTAAGCAATACCAATTTTGATACCAGACCGGTATTGGAATTAAAAAAAACGCAATAACACGAGACCAGCCACTAAGCGGATTGGTGTGTCTCCTCCATATTTTTTCACTAAATATCTTCATACATTTTAATTAATAATTTAATTAGTTAAAATTAAAAAATACTCCTAACATTATTATAACATTAGAAGTATTTTTTATAAAATTTATTTTGGGTGGCTAGAGGGAATCGAACCCTCATTACTGGTACCACAAACCAGAGTTCTAACCGTTGAACCATAGCCACCATAATTATAAAAGTATAACTGTGCACTCGACAGGATTCGAACCTGTGACCTACGGCTTAGAAGGCCGTTGCTCTATCCAGCTGAGCTACGAGTGCATAATAGTTCTAATAAAAAAACACCAAACGAGGTGATATTCTAATTTTTTTATTAGAATAACTCTAAAATAACAAAAAAATAACAAAAAGTCAACTTTGTTTGTAAATATTTCTAAACTTATACCACCAAACTGCTAGTCCAGTTGACAGAGGAACAGACATTACTATTCCAATACTTCCTGCTAAAGTTCTTACTATTTCAGTGGCCACCGCTTCATTGTTAACTATATACCACCAAGAAGGAAAGGCACTACCTCCGCTTATAAATAAAATTAATAAAGGAAAGGAGACGCCGGCATAGGCTAAAAATAAAGTATTTACCATTGAACTAATATGAGAAACACCTACTCGATAACTTTTTTTAAACACCTCACCTGCATGTTGATATGGGTCTGTATCAATAATTTCCTTTACAGTGGCAATTTGAGAAACCACAACATCATCTAAAACTCCAAGTGTTCCGATTAGAATACCAGCCAGAAGTAATCCCTTAAAATTAATAACATTATCCCCTAAACTAATTAATGGTAAAATATCTTCTCCGCTTATACCGGTTAACCCGGCAAGTCCAACAAAAACTTGCGATATAAACAAAACCAATACCAAACTAATAAATATGCTAAAAACCGCAATATGGGATTTTTCGTTAAATCCTTCAGTTACATAAATCACTGCAAAAATTATCATTATTGAACCTATGATCGCTACGAACAAAGGATTACCCCCAGATATTATTCCAGGAATAATATAATAAATTATAACGCAAAAAGCAATTACCAAAGACAATAGAGACCTAAGCCCTTTGACACGACTAACAATGAGTAATAATACAACAAACAACACTAACAACACTAACAAGGCATTTGTTCTAACATAATCAGTAACATAGTAACTCACATTATTTTCATGATCATACGAGGCCAAAACCAAAACCTCATCACCTTCTCCATATGTCTTATTTGTCTTAACTAAAAGATCTCCTATTCCATCAAAAATTATTTTTTCATCCTTAAATTTGCCTTCGAGTCCTATTAATTCTAATTTCTGTTGGGTTATATTATTCTCTCCTTGCTCAACTTCTCTTTCATTTAAAACTTGGACAACTCCGGCCTTAAAAATAACATCTTCTTCTGTGTTGCTACCCTGACAGTTGGCAAGAAAGGGTATAAATAAAAAAAATAGTCCTATAATGATTATTCCCTTTTTCATAAAATAAATTTAATACAATTCTTTTAATTCCCTATTCTTATCCACTATAGTTATTTTTATATTGGAGTCTTCTGCATTTTGTTTAATTCCCTTTCCTATGTGTGGTGTTATTATCTCGTCCGGTTTTATCACTTTTATTATCTTCATACCTCCCCCAAAGTCTTTTTTAAAATAAGGGTTTTTAATCTTTTGGGTATTTATTATTTTTTTATTATCTTTGTCTATCACTAAATATTCCGGGGCCCCTAAAACTTCATACAAACTATCCCCTTTAATTGGAATGAGAACACGAAAATCATTTTTTTCATTTAATCCCAATTCTTTTAAAGATAAATTTTTTTCTTGCCATTTTATTTTTTTACCCCAATTAGGAACAATAGTACCCACACTATAACCATGAGATTCAACTTGTATAATAATCTGATCTAATCGAGTTATTTTTTGTGTTAATTCTTGTTGTAAATTCTTTGTTTTTTTCTCTGCTTCGCTAATGGGTAAATCATGACATAACTTAATAGTCATTTCAACAAAACTGGCTGAACCTATTTTTCGAGATTTAATTTCTGCTAATTCTATTTTTTTATCTTTCAAAAATATTTTTATCTCCTTTTCAACTTCTTCGTCTTTTACTCCAACCAATTGATCAATACTTTCTCTGCTTAATTCCCAGCTTTCATAAATTATATAAATTCCAATTAATATAGCAGCGATTCCATCCGCTGCTGGTAAAAATTTTACTAAAATTAAACCAACCAAAACACCAATAGAAGAAATAACATCGGCACGAGAATGTTGGGCGTCAGCAATTAAAGCCATACTGTTTTCTTCTTTTCCTACTTTAAATTTGTAACGAGCTATTATTTCATTGGCCAAAATAGAAAAAATAACAACTCCAAAGCCTAAAATACTTAGACTGACAGTAGATTGTCTTAAAAGTCCTATTATTCCCTCATAAATTATCCAAAGAGCTGAAACAAAAAGCAAAAAAACTATAGCCAAACTAGCTAAATTCTCAAAGCTATAAAATCCGTAAGGATGTTTTTCATCCTTTTCTTTTTGCGCGATCCTTATTCCAAAAAAGGAGACAAAAGAAGATAATATGTCTAAACCAGAATGAATACCATCGGCTATTAAAGCAGTGCTTCCTGAAATAAAACCAGCAAAAAGTTTACTCAAAGATAAAAAAGAATTTACAAGAATAGATATTATCGATGCTTTTTCCTTAGAGTTCATAAAAATTTATATTTATAAAATAATTAAACCCAACCAAGAAACATAGCCAAGCCTAGAATAAACATTATTATACCAGCTATTAAATGAAGTTTATTTATATGTTTCTCTTTCCAGAGAGAAACATCGTCAACTTGTTTTAATCCCAAATAAACAATTCCCACAATAATAAGCATTGGAAGAACAAAAATCAGATTATAGATAAGGAGAGGAGGAAAAGACTGAAACACACTTTTAACTGATAAGACCCCGCAACATATAATATAGGGACCTATTGTACAAGGAAGCAAAAATAAAGTTACGAAAATTCCAACCAAAAACGCTCCCTTAGGAGAAGTTACTCCTGAAATTATCTTTTTAACTTTTGGTCGCAAGAAAAGCGGCATCTCAGTTCCAAAAGAACCCGGTTTATAACTAATAAAATCTTTAATATTAAGAATCCCTAAAATCACGGCCAAAAGACCGAATACTTTATACATTAAATATCTAATAGAAGTAACAGCTTCAACAACTTTTATAAACTTTATGATTATAAGTCCATAAAAAAGATACATAAGAAAAACAGCTAAAACAAAAGAGAGGCCTGCCAAAATAAGATTTTTCCTATTTTTAGGATTATAGGCTAAAATTGTGGTCAACATTAAAATCAAAACTGCAAAAGCACAAGGATTAACGGCATCAACCAAAGCAAGTGATATAATTTTAAACCAAGTAAAATCAGTGTTTAAACTCTCATCTTCTAAGAAACCGAGTTTACTATTGTCGTCATCACTTTTGATAATATTTTTTTCTTCTACGCTCCTACCGTTCCATTTTATATTCCAACCATCTATCTCCACAGCGTTATCAAAGTCCACTTTTCCACTAGAAAGTGGAGCGGTTTTATCTTCAAGACTACGATACGTATCCGCTTCCTCTATAAAAGGAGAGAGTTCTTTAATTGTTAATACTTTTTTCAAAAAATCATTACTGGCTCCCCCTTCTCTTTTTATCAAAATTCTATCCTTAGTCCATAGCTTAGGCAGGTAAGGCAAATTCACTATATCCAAAGAATCAATAGACTCTAAATTACCATTAGGTAAGGGGCAATAATTATTTTTTAATTCTTTAACTTTTTCTTCGTACTGATTAACAATATCACTGTCTCCTGATAAATTTAAATCCTTATTAAATATCAATAAGGGTATCCCGTATCCTGTCCTGTGATTATCTTTATAATCGGACATCAAATTGGCGTTTAGCCTACTTTG
>CAZJRJ010000072.1:0-5502 GCA_964548635.1 uncultured Gammaproteobacteria bacterium
TGGATTAAAATATAAAAGAAATACTTTTATTTTTCCAAGTTCTATTGATATTGATATTCCTACTATATCGACTTATTCAACACCATCTAATTCATCAACAGTAATAATTACATAATAAATTATACCAATTAATACGTTTTCTTTTTGGACAACTTAAAAATTCTCCAAAATGCCAAAAGATCTTTAAAAAGAAAGGAAGTTTATTTAAATAATAATAAAAGGATTTAATATAATAAATATTTTTTTCTTTTTTTTCTTTTTTGAAGCAAGGCAAGGTTGTTATTATAAATGTTTCGTGATTTTTTTTTATAAAATTTTTATGCATCTCTTCGACAATTTTTTCTGCTCCACCTCTCTGGTAACGACCGTATAAGTTGTTGATTAAAGCTATTTTCATATTTTTAAAAAATTGAATTTAATTTTTCTGACATTTTGCCTAGAGAATATTTTTCTTTTATTCTTTTTCTCCCCCTTTGCCCCATAGTTTTTCTCAGTTTACTATTTTTGGCAAGATAATCTAGTTTTTCCTTTAAATCTTTAGGATTATTCGGCTCTATTAAAAGACCCTCCTCCTGGTTATTAAAGACAGATCTTACTCCAGCTAGGTTAGAGGCAATGACTCCAAGTCCGCTTGCCATGGCCTCTAATAATACTATTCCCAGAGCTTCGTTTTTGTTAGTAGATGGTAATACCAAAATTTCATTTTTTCGATAAACATTAGAAAGCTCTGAATTTTTAATTGAATTTAAGAAAAAAACTTTATCTTTGATATTTTTTGTCTCTACTAATTTTTTAAAATATTCTTTTCTACTTCCTTCTCCAACTATATTTAATTTTATTTTCTCTTCACTTAGCCTTAAAGCTTCTATTAGGATGTGAAGGCCTTTAAAATTATGTGCCCTATCTAATCCTCCTACAAAAATTATTTTCATCGTTTTCTCTTCTATTTTTTTTTCACTTGGATGAAATTTTTTAATATCAATTCCATAGGGTACTTCTATAAATTTAGACTCATTTTTTTTATAAAATTTTTCTATTTGACTGTTTTTTATGTAATCAAGACTAAAACAGGTTATTTTTTCCGCTTTTTTAAATAAAGATTTTCTTATTATTAAAGAGGGAAGACTGGCTAGTTTTGACCAAAAATTTAATTTAGAGTCCATGTGGTAATGGATTATTAATTTTTTATTTTTTCCAAAAAATATCTTGTATAACCACACTACTAGGTCAGTTCCAAAGAGAGGGTAATGAAGCAATATATAATCATATTTTTTTAATAAATAAAAAAATTGCGGTAATATGGCCGCATTTCCGTACTTAATTAGAGGTTTTAGGCGAATAAGTCCTTCTTCCTCACGTTTTTGTTTTTTATTATATTGAGGAGTAAAAGTTTTTATTTCATGGCTATTCTCTAAAATATCTTTAAATTTTTTAGCTGAATTACCTATGCCTCCCTGATAAGGGGGGTAAGCGCAAACTATCTGGGCTATTTTCATATGTTTTCTTGATTAAAGAGGTACTTTTGCCACAACCCCATAAATATAAAGGCTATCAGAGATTGAATCAAGTCTATTTTATCTATTTTCCCAAGTATAAACAAGGGGATTGCTAATATAGCTATCGGAATTAAGAAGACTATAAAATCAGATATTAATTTGTCGTAATAAGTAAGCTCAAGAGTTACTTCCAAATTAGCCTCTTTTTCCCTTTTTTTAAATTCCATTTTTCTAAAGCTGTTTAGAAGCATCATTAATAAAATAAAAAAACCTATAGGTGCTAGCGACTTTATAAAAGAGCCAAAGTCTTCAAAGTTGTCTCCGGCTATAAAATATATTATTGAAGTTGAAATTATAGTAATAGCAAAAATGGCATTTATAAACTCAATAATAATGTCTCTGGCTTTCATATTATTATTTTTAATTATTATTTTTTCAAAGAAATTTTTCTGACAATTTCTGTTATTTCCCGGCTTTGCTTCTCCTGTCTTATTCTTATTTTAAAAATAAGATAGAAAAGTATAATTATTCCAAAATATAGTAAAATATCTATTCCAGATCCTGAAAAACCTAATTTGGCCACTACTTTATCAATCCACTTAATTCCGGCTATCGCTCCGGCTGCTAGTAACCAAAATAAAAACCAAAATAAAAATTCATTTCTTGGTATTTGTTTTTTTTGTTTTTGCCAAATTAGCCTGGTCAGTAAAATGGCTATTATAACTAAGGCTATTGTTTGTTGAAGCATTTTAATCGATTATTTTTGATAATATTAGGTCCTTTATTATTTTTATGCCCCCGTTAAAACTCTGGCCAAAATCTTTGTATATAACTTTAATAGGGACTTCTTTTATTTTTAAATTATTTTTAAAAGTTTTATAAATAATTTCACTACAGTGAGCCATTCCGTCTTGCTCAATTGTTATTTTATTAAGAGCTTTTTTTGATAGAGCCCTAAAACCGCTTTGCGGATCTGAAAGACTTTTTCCAATAATTAATTTATTAGCCAAGTGAGCCAAGGGAATTATGATATTTTTTTTAAATTTTGGCATTTCTGAAGTTTTGCCCAAAAACCTAGAACCAAAAACAATTTCAGCTTTTCCATCTTTAATAGGTTTTATCATCTCTTCTATTTCTTCAGCTAGAAATTGTCCATCAGCATCAAAATGAATTACGATGTCAGCGTTTATTTTTTTAGCATATTGATTGCCTGTCTCTAGGGCTGCCCCCTGACCTCTGTTTATAATATGCTTAATTACTGTTACTTTATTTTCTTGAGCTTTTTTAAAGGTTTTGTCAGTAGACCCGTCGTCCACTACTACAACTTCATCAACGTATTTTTTAACCCGAGATAAAACGACTCCTATATTTGCCTCTTCATTTAAAGCTGGGATAATACACACTGTTTTGTATTTTTTTGTCATATTTATCTTCTAGTTACTACTTACTCTCATTATTTCATCAATAGTAGTTATTCCATTTCTTGCCTTTATAAAAGCATCTTCTGGCATAGTTATCAAGCCATCTGCTCTTGCTTGCTCTTTTAGTTCTTTTTCTCCTGCTTGTTTGAGTATTAAATTGGACAACCCTTCAGTGTTTTCAAGTATCTCATATATTCCAATTCTGCCTTTGTAGCCAGTATGTTTACACTGTTTACACCCTTTTCCCTTATAAAAAAGAAGATCTTTTAAACTAACCTGATTTTCAGAAATTATTCCCTCTCTTTGCATTTTTTTAATTATAGTTTTAGTGTCAAATTGTTTTTCTAATTCTTTTCCTGCTTCCTTGGTTAAATTATAACTTTGAATACAACTGGGACAAATTTTTCTTACCAAAGCTTGAGCTATAATTATGTTGACAGTATTTGCTATTAAATAAAAGGGAATGCTCATATTACTTAATCTAAAAATTGTAGAGATAGTGTCGTTAGTGTGGAGGGTGGACAAAACTAAGTGCCCAGTCATGGCTGCGTGAGTAGCAATTTGGGCTGTTTCTTCATCTCTAATTTCTCCTACCATAATTATAGCAGGATCTTGTCTTAGAAAGGCCCTTAATCCTTGAGCAAAGGTATAGCCTATTTTAGGTTGAATTTGTGATTGATTAATTCTCTCTATGTGATATTCAATTGGATCCTCAATGGTTGATATGTTTACTTCAGGGGTATTAAGTATATTTAAAATAGTATAGAGAGTGGTGGTCTTGCCTGATCCTGTGGGACCAGTTACCAATATTTCTCCATGAGGTTTTTTTATGCTTCTTTTAATTTTTTCAAGAGCTTTTTTTTGAAACCCCAGTTCTTCTAGGGTCATAATCCCGGCTTGTTCGTTTAAAAGTCTTAAAACAATTTTTTCTCCGTTAAAAGTTGGAATTATTGAAACACGAAAAGATATTTTATATTTTTTATTGTATATTTTAAATCTTCCATCCTGTGGCATTCTATGTTCATCTATTTTAAGGTTCGAAAGTATTTTAATTCTGGCTACAATTCCATTATGGGTGCTTTGGGGTAGGGTCATTACATCGTGGAGTATTCCATCAACTCTATATCTAACTATTGTTTTGTTTTCTTCTGGTTCGATGTGAATATCACTGGCTTCTTGAAAAATAGCATGCTCTAATAATTTATTAACTAAATTAATAGTGGAAACTTCTTCTCCTTTTCTCCTTAATCCTTCAGCATCAGAGCTACCTTCACTATCTTTTTCTTTCTGAAAAAAATTAAATTCATTTTTTAATTTTTTATGATAATTTTTTAGTTGATCGGATATATTTTTAGGAGTGGTCACGTATATTTCCGTATTAAGACCAGTTTTCTTTTTAATAAATTCAAAAATTTCAAGTTGACCAGGATTGATAGTCGCTAGTTTTATTATTTTGTCATCTTTTTCAAAGGCAATAATTTTATGAACTGAAGCTGTTTTTTCTGGAATTGAAAAGAGTATTTTACTTTCAATATTTAATTCTTGTAAATCTATAAAGGGTAGCTTAAAATATTGCGCTACTATTTTATAAAAGGGAGAGGAAGAGAGTATTTTTTTATCCATTAGATAACTTAGAATATCTTTGTCCTTTTCCTTGGCCAAATCACGATATTTTTTAAATTCTTTTTCGTCTAAAACTTCATTTTCTACGAGTATTTTTTTAATTTTTTCTTCGACCATCCGTTATTTTTAATTACTAAAGCTTAAATTTATTATATCATAAAAAAAACATTAGTTGAAGAATTTTATTTTTTACTTTATTATGTTAAACTATCTATAAAAGATAACAATTTATTAAGTTTTTATTAAATATGGATTTTTCCACTAGATTTTTCGATGTTCTTGGTTTTGCAAAAAGAAAAATATTAATAGACCTTTTGGAAGTATTTGACTTTTTTTATGCAAAAATTTATTTAGCTCTTATTTTATTCTTTAATTTTTTGCTTTGGATTTCAGTTTTTTATATTAATTTTAAAGCTAGTAGCACCACCTTGATACTTCATTATAATGTTGACTTGGGAGTTGATTTAATAGGTTTGGGTAGTAATCTTTATATTATTCCTTTGTTGGGACTATTAATTTTTATTGTTAACCTGGTTTTATTGTTAATTTTTCTTAAATGGAGTGATTATAGGTATTTAGCGCATTTACTTTTCTCTGTTTCCTTATTGGCCAATCTTTTTTTACTCATTTCTTTGGGACCTATTTATTTAATAAACTTTAGATAATTATTATGGAAATTTTCAGTGTAGTAAAGATTTTATTTTTAGGTACTATGGCTTTTGTTTTTACTCTGGCTTGGACACCTCTTTTAACCCATTTTCTCTATAAGTATAAATTAGGTAAAAAAATTAGAAATCAAGGAGATACTCCTTTATTTAGTAAAATGCATGCCCATAAAGAGGGAACTCCGACTATGGGTGGATTATTGATTTGGGTGACTGTCTTAATTTTTTCTTTAGGATTTTTTTATTTGGCAAAGTTTTTCCCTCAAGTAGAGATTTTTAAAAATTTAAATTTTTTGT
>CAZJRJ010000073.1:0-5423 GCA_964548635.1 uncultured Gammaproteobacteria bacterium
CGGCTCTGCCGACTCTCCGCTGGCGCTCCGAGGTGAGTGTCCGGGCTTTAGACCGTGTGGCTGCTTTTGCATTTGACTTTCCTTTTGCACGACACCTCATTTCAAGGCAAAAATGGCAAAAACTGACTCCAATTGTTGGAAATTTTTGCAATTTTTGCCTTAGGAGTGATTTCCTTTATTTTACTGGGACTTGCCTGGTTTATTCGGATTTTTATGGGTCCGGGTGGGGATATAATGCTGTTATTGTATTTTACCCCTTTATACCTTCTAGCCCCCCTTGGCTTCCTTTTGTCAGGACACAGGAGGGTTCGATTCGTAATCGAAAATAAGCTTCCTTTCCTTAATTTTTAAGGATTGTGAGCTTCAGCCCCGGGAAAAATTTATTTAATTTCCCGGGGTTTTTCATTTGTATTTTTGTTAAATCGCTTTTTGTGATAAAATAGATTTATAATTTTATATTAATTTAAATTTTATATTATATGTCTAAGAAGAAAAAAATTTTAATAGTGGAGGATGAGCAGGCCCTTAAAATAGCTTTAAGGAAAAAGTTTTCGAAAGAAGACTTTAAAATTATAGAAGCTTCGAATGGAGAAGAAGGCCTTGAAGTAGCTGAAAAAGAAAACCCAGATTTAATTTTACTTGATATTGTTATGCCGGTTATGGATGGTATGACTATGCTTAGAAAATTGAGACAGAGAAAGTTCGGAAAAGAAATGCCGGTTATTCTTTTAACTAATTTAGCCGACACCGAAGAAGTAAACAAAGCCATGGAGCCCAATGTTTTTGACTATCTAGTTAAATCTAATTGGGATATTGAGGATGTGATTCAGAAAGTTAAGGTTAAGCTGGGAGTATAGATAAATATTTTTAAATTTGTTAAAAAGTTTAAATATGACAGCACAAGAATTAAGACAAAAATATTTTGATTTTTTTAAAACTAAGGGTCATGCCTGGATTCCAAGTTATTCTTTGATTCCAGAAAATGATCCTTCTGTTTTATTCATTAATGCTGGTATGCACCCCTTGGTGCCTTATTTGATGGGTGAAAAACATCCCAAGGGAACTCGTTTGGTTGACGCGCAAAAATGCATTCGGACTATTGATATAGATGAAGTGGGTGATTTTACTCATCACACTTTTTTCGAAATGCTCGGAAATTGGTCTTTGGGAGATTATTTTAAAAAAGAAAGTATTAAATGGAGTTGGGAGTTTTTAACATCGCCTGATTGGCTTGGACTTGATAAAAAAAGATTGGCAGTATCGGTTTTTAAGGGTGATGAAATCGCTGGCTTTGACCAGGAATCTTTTGAAATTTGGAAAGAATTAGAATTGTCGGAAGAAAAAATTGCCAAGCTAGATAGAGACGCTAATTGGTGGGAACTTGGAGGAGGCACGGGTCCCTGTGGACCAGACACGGAAATGTTTTATTGGGTTGGAGATCCTGAAAAGGTGCCAGATAGTTTTAACGATGACAATGATCTTTGGGTTGAGATTTGGAATAATGTTTTTATGGAGTTTTACAAAAATGAAGAAGGTAAATATGAGCCTTTAAGTAATAAAAATGTTGATACTGGCATGGGGCTTGAGAGAGTTTTAGCAATAATAAATGGTTTTGATGATAATTATAAATCGGAACTTTTTAAAAACGTTATTAAAAAAATAGAATATATTAGTGCTAGAAAGTACGATGAGAGCGAAGGGGTGAAAAAATCAATGAGGATAATAGCTGACCACATAAAAACGGCTACTTTTATCATGGGCGATGATTTTGGGATTAAACCTTCCAATGTAGATCAAGGCTATATAATTAGGCGTTTAATTAGAAGGGCAATTCGTCATGGAAAAAAGATAGGTATGGAATTGGAAAAATGGACAGGAGAAATAGCTAAGGTGGTGGCAGAGGATTATAAAGATATTTATCCTGAGATAAATAAAAACCTTAAATCTGTTATCGGTAACCTAGAGGAAGAAGAGGAAAAATTTAGTAAGACCCTAGAAAAGGGAATAGCAGAGATTGATAAATTATTTGATAAATATAAAGGAGATGTTGAGAACTTTAAATTAGATGCTAAAACTTTATTTGATCTATATCAGACTTATGGCTTTCCAATAGAATTAAGCTTTGAAGAAATTGATCAGAAAAGATCAAAGTCTTTAGATGAAGAGACTAAAAAACATTTTACAGAATTATTTAACGAAGAATTTAAAAAACATCAAGATTTATCTAGAACGGCTACGGTTGGAAAATTTAAAGGAGGACTGGCTGACACCGGAGATGAAACTAAAAAACTTCACACAACTGCTCATTTGCTTTTAGCAGCTTTGCGCAGGGTTTTAGGAGAACATGTAGTTCAGAAGGGGAGCAATATAACACCAGAGAGGCTTCGTTTTGATTTTTCTCATGGGGAAAAATTAAGTGATGAACAAAAAGAAAAGGTTGAGGGGCTTGTAAACAAAACTATTGAAAATGACTTAGCTGTTAATTGTGAAGAGCTTTCTATTAATAAGGCCAAGGAAAATGGGGCTATAGCTACTTTTAAGGATCGTTATGATGATAGAGTTAAAGTATATAGTGTGGGGCAGGGTGATAGTTTGTTTTCTTATGAAATTTGTGGAGGACCCCATGTTGAGAGGACTGGTAAATTGGGTCATTTCAGGATAAAGAAAGAACAAAGTAGCAGTGCTGGAGTTAGAAGAATAAAAGCAGTCTTAGAGTAACTCTTGACATTAAGTAGGATTAGATATATAATTTTTTTATCTTGAAAAAAATAATAAAAATAATTTAACCGAAATTGTTTGGTAAGGCCTCCGAGTTATTATCGGATTATTTTTCTTTACCAAATTTTTGTGTTAATGGATAAAACAAAAGAACAACAAGTACCTGATTCTAAAGACTTTATCGAAATGGAGGGGGAAATTATAGAATTAATGCCTTCCACTACATTTAAGGTTTCGTTGGAAAATGGCCATGAAATATTGGCGCATTTATCCGGCAAGATGAGAATGTATAAGATAAAAATATTACCAGGCGATCGAGTAAAAGTACAGATAAGTCCCTATGACTTAAATCGTGGACGGATAGTATTTCGTCTCTAGGGAGTTATTTGAGGCTAGGAATTATTTGGTTACTGTTTTGAAATGACAGTAACTAATTATTTTTTAAAACTAAAACAACAATTATAAATTGGTTTTTTATTTTATATATGAAAGTTAGAGCAAGTGTAAAAAAAATTTGTCGAGAGTGTAAAGTTCTTCGTCGCAAAGGAAGAGTTGTGGTGATATGTAAGAACCCTAAACATAAACAAAGGCAAGGATAATATATTCCTTTAATTTTTTAATATTAAATTTATAATATTTATAAAATATGGCAGTAAGAATAGCAGGGGTTACAATCCCAGATGACAAAAGAGTAGAGATTTCCATAACTTATGTTTTTGGCGTAGGTAGATCTTTGGCTAACAAGATTCTTGAGAAAGCAAATATAGATAAAGATAGAAGGGTGAATGATTTAAAAGATGAGGAAGTAAATAGATTGAGAGAGATTATTGAAAAAGAACATATAGTAGAAGGAGATTTGCGTAGAGAAGTTAAATCTAATATTAAAAGATTGAAAGAAATAAATTGTTATAGAGGCGAGAGACATTCTAAAAAGTTGCCTTTGAGAGGACAATCTACTAAAAATAATAGTAGAACAGCTCGAAAATAAATATTTTAACATTAATTAATAGTATGAGTGAAGAAAATAATAAAAAACAAACAGAAGGAGAGGAGGATGTAAATATTGAAGTTAAGGAAGAAAAGAATATTAAAGAAGAAAAAAAGGATGTAAATACTAATATTAAGGAAGAAAAGAAGGAAGAAGCTGAAAACGAATCAGGTCAGTTTAGTTTTGATGATGATGAAAAAGAAGAAATAATCAATGAAGATAACGACCTCCCAGAAGATATCAAGAAAAAATTAGAAAAGAAAAAGAGCGAAAAAGATTCTAAGAAAAGTAAAAAAGGAGCAAAAAGGAGAAAAAAGAAAAAGATTCGTAATAAAGTGGTATCAGGTCAAGTTCATATAAAAGTTACTTATAATAATACAATTGTTACTTTTACTGACGAAAATGGAGAGGTTATTTCTTGGGCTAGTGCTGGTGTGGCTGGTTTTAAAGGACCTAAGAAGTCCACTCCTTATGCTGCTCAGATTATAACAAAAATTGCTACTATTAAAGCAAAAGAAGAATTTGGATTTAAAGAAGCAAGCGTATTTGTTAAGGGAGTGGGAATGGGCAGAGAGTCTGTTATTAGAACTTTAAATGCTCAAGGTATTTTTATTAATTCTATTAAAGACATAACTCCAATCCCTCATAATGGTTGCCGACCTAAAAAACCAAGAAGAGTATAAAAATAATATATATTAATTTAGAATAAAACAAGTATAATATGGGCAAGAATTTAGATCCTAAATGTAAACAGTGCCGTAGAGTCGGAGAAAAATTAATGTTAAAAGGAGACAGATGTAGTTCTCCTAAATGTGCTATGGTTAAAAGGAATTATCCTCCTGGAATACATGGGGCAAAATTAATAAGGAGAAGAAAGCAAAGTGAATACGGAATTCAATTAAATGAAAAGCAAAAGGCTAGAAAGCAATATGGATTAATGGAAAAACAATTTAGATTAACTTTTGATAAGGCACAAAGAAAAAAGGGTAAAACTGGCTTTAATTTGTTGAAACTTTTAGAAAAGAGATTGGATAATGTTATTTTCAGACTAGGCTTTGCTTCATCTAGAGGTAATGCCAGGCAATTAGTGAATCACGGACATTTTAATATAAATGGTAGAAAAGTAAATATTCCTTCTTTTGAAGTTAAAGAGGGGGATGTGATAGAGATAAAAAGTTCTAGTAAGAGAAATAAGATATTTAAGGATTTAGTAGAAAGTTTAAAAAAGCACGAAACTCCAGGATGGATTAATTTAGAGAAGGGTGAGTTAAAGGCTAAAATTCTTCACGAACCAGGAGAAGAAGATATTCAATCAAATATAAATACTCAGATAATTATTGAGTATTACTCTTAATATAAATATTAATTTATTTTCTATGGAAAATATAGCTAAGCCAACCAAGATAAGTTACGGAGAAGGCGATATGCCTAATAAGTCAATTGTTACCATCGAGCCTTTTTATCCTGGCTATGGAATGACTTTGGGCAATTCTCTTAGAAGAATTTTGCTTTCTTCTTTACCCGGTGCTGCTGTTACTGGAATTAGGATTAAGGGCGCTAGTCACGAATTTTCTACTATACCTCATGTGAAAGAAGATGTTTTACAGATTATACTTAATTTAAAAAAATTAAGATTAAAACTTGACGGAGAAGAAGATGTTAAGTTAGAATTAGACGTTATTGGTAAAAAGGAGATTAAAGCTAAGGATATTAAGAA
>CAZJRJ010000074.1:0-5297 GCA_964548635.1 uncultured Gammaproteobacteria bacterium
TTCAAAAGTTAGAACAAGTGTTCCCATACAAAATTAAAGCTGTTCAAACCGATAACGGATCAGAATTCCATAAATATTTCATGCAGTATTTAGAGAAACAAAGTATTGTTCATTACTGGAATTACAAAGGACAACCAACTAAGAATGGACATGTTGAAAGATTCAATAGAACTATACAGGAAGAGTTTGTTGATTGGAATGAAATATTGTTAGAAGAACCAAAAGAATTTAACAAGAAATTAATGGATTGGTTGCTGTGGTATAATACAAAAAGATTTCACTGGAGCTTGAATTTAGAAACTCCTGTGGATTATTTATTAAATAATGGCCTCTTGTCCAATATGAGGTGGACTAATACATTTTATTTTTATTTTGTTTAAAATAAGGTATAATAGTTTTAGATAGTTATTATTAATTTTTTAAATAAAATATATGGAGTTTCCTAAAAATTTAGATTTAAAGCCAATGAACATTTTAAAATTCGCTGGTTTGGCATTAGTCGCGATTATTTTAATCGCTGTAGCTTTTCGTTTACTTGGCTCGTCTTTTACTTCTCTGTCTAATATGCCCAGCAACAACAAAATGATGAGTCAGACTGCCTTTGATAGCGACATGTCTTACGGAGAATCTGATTCCATGGGTTTGTCTGCTCGAAACGTAGCAAGTTCTTATAAATCTCCTATGGGCGGGGGCACGACAGTAGGAAATAACTCTGAAGAATTTGAAGTAACTGAATATAACGCCAACATTGAAACCCGTCACCTAGATGATAATTGCGCCAAAATATCTGATTTAAAATCAAGAACGGATGTTATTTTTGAGAATGCTAATAAATATGAAAAGAGCTGTAATTATAGTTTTAAGGTAGAGAGTGGGAGTGTGGAGGAAATTTTAGGGGTATTAAAGGCTCTAGATCCTAAAGAACTTAATGAAAGAACTTATACTATAAAACGTTTAATTGATGATTATACTAGTGAGACAGAAATACTTGAGAAAAAGATGATCTCAATTGAAGAGACTTTAGATAATGCTGTTAATGCTTATGACAGTATTGCGGCGCTTGCTGAAGAGACTAGGGACGCAGAAAGTTTGGCCAAGATTATTGATAGTAAGATCAGGATTATTGAACGATTAACACAAGAGAGAATAAATGTTAATGCGCAACTAGAAAGACTAAATCGTTCTAAGGCAGAACAGCTTGATCGTTTGGAATACACTTACTTTAATGTTTATATTCTAGAAGACAAATTTATTGATGGAGAAAATTTGAAAGATTCCTGGAAAACATCTGTTAAATTATTTGTAAGAGACATTAATAAAATTGCTCAGGATATTACTATTAATTTAATCTCATTATTGTTCTTAATCTTGCAATATGTTATTTACTTCTTTATTATATTGATAGTAGCGAAATATGGTTGGAAGTTTTCTAAGAGTATTTGGAAGAAGTAGTTTTAAGTACATTGCATTATATAGCTTAATAAAAAAAATATGAAAAATATCTTAATAATTTTTGGGGTCGTTGTTGTTTTTGGAATTGTTTTAGGTCTTTATTATTCTTCACTTCCTGAGCATCACCCTCAAGATAATAAAGAGAATTGTGAGAGCGTTGGTGGCGAATGGTCATCTGATAAATGCCTTATATCTTATAAAAATGCGGGCGAGGAGTGTATTGATGGAGGTCAATGCAAAAGCGGTGTTTGTTACCCTCCAGAATTAACAGAAGAACAAATTTCAGAGATCATGAATGGTCCAGTGGCTAATATAACTGGCACTTGTTATCCCGATGGTTCGATGTCAGGATGTGTTAAGCAAGTACTTGATGGTACAATTTCCAAACAATCGTTATGTTTAGAATAAAATATTCATTCTATTAGTTTTAAAAAACAAGAATTAACAAATTCTTGTTTTTTTATTTTTGACTTCTTGGTTTAAAAATGTGATTATTATAATATGTTAATTTAAATTTAAATACATGGATTTTAAGGAAATAAAAAGTAAAGAAAATAATAAAATAAAAGAAATTAAAAAGTTGGCTTTAAAAAAATATAGAGTCACATTAAATAAATTTACAGTAGAGAACTGGGTTATTGTTTTAGATGCTTTTAAATCTGGTTATGATTTTGAGGAAATATTATTAACTAAAGAATTTGTCGATAAACATAAGAATGATATTGAGATTTTAAAAGAGAAAATTGGGGAGGACAAGTTTTATTTAATTGACGGGAAAATTAATAAACATATTTCCCAACTTAAAACTCCTTCCGGCGTTTTGGCTGTTTATGAAACCTCTGAATCTAAAATAAAAAAGGGGAGCGCTGTTGTTTATTTAAATAATATAAGCGACCCAGGAAATCTAGGTACAATTTTTAGAACCTGTTTGGCCTTTGATTTTAAAAATATAGTTGTGGATGATCAGTGCGTCGATATTTATAACTATAAAACTATAAACGCGGCCAAGGACTCTTTGTTTAAAATTAATATTTCTAAAGATATTAATGGGGAGTGGATTAGTAATACTAAATTACCGATTTATATTACTTTGCCCAGTCAGGGTAAATCTTTAAAAGAGTTTTTTCCAGCTAAAGAATTTTGCTTGGTTTTGGGCGGTGAGAGCAATGGGATAGATGAAAAAATAATAAAAAAAGCAGCAGAAGAAATTAATATAAAAACATCTCCTTCTATAGAATCTTTGAATGTGGCCATCTCGGCTTCAATTATACTCCATGACTTTTTTAATAAATAAAAATAATACTATTTACAAGATGCTAGTTTTGGGCTAATATAATTCTTGTAAACCTTTTTGTTTTTTGTGAAAATAGTTTAAAAGTGCACGTTTTATCTATTTATTACTATTAATAATAAAGTGTTTGCCAGGTTAAAAAATAAGAATTAAGAAAATTATGTCAAAAAAATTATTTGTTGGCAGTCTTGACTGGGGAGCAACCGAGCAAGATTTGCAAGAATTATTCAGCTCTTGCGGAGCAGTTGAAGAAGCTATTGTTATTAAAGATAAATTTTCCGGTCGATCTAAAGGCTTCGGATTTGTAACTTTTACTAATGACGAAGATGCTGATAAAGCATTGGAGGAATTAAATGAATCAGAACTTAAAGGTAGAAAACTTGTAGTTAGTGAAGCTCGCCCTCCAAGACCTAGAGATTAAAAAAAATACCAAATATATATACTAGAAAAAAACAGAATGTGTGCAGTTCTGTTTTTTTTGTTGATTTATTTTTTGGATTTGAGTCATACTCCCTTTTTGTGTTATAATTATAAACAAAAAGAATAAAATAATAAAAATCTATAATATGAATTCCATTTTTATTAATATCGGTTTTATTTTAAGCATAGCTATTGGCATTGCTTTTTTAGTTAGAGCAATGCGCCAGCCATTAATTATTTCTTATATTTTAACTGGTATTGTTTGTGGGCCGTTATTTTTAAATTTAATTAATTCAAAGCAAGAATTTTTTTATATTTTTTCTGAATTTGGAGTTATTTTATTGTTATTTTTAGTTGGTTTAAATTTAAATTTAAATTTTTTAAGGAAGATTGGTAAAGTAGCGGTTATAGCCGGAGTGGGACAAGTTTTATTTACGTCTACCTTGGGCTTTCTGATATTGCATTTTTTAGGTTTTTCTCTTTGGTCTTCACTCTTTTTGGCCATCTCTATAACTTTTTCCAGTACGATAATTATAATAAAGCTTTTGAATGACAAGAATGACACCAGGAGCGTTTATGGTCGTTATACTATTGGTCTTATGTTGGTTCAGGACATTATAGCTATATCTATAATGGTATTTCTGCCAGCTTTTGCTTTGGGAGATTATTTTCTAGGGGCTATTTTATATATTTTTATTAAGAGCGTTGTCTTTTTATCTCTAGTTTTTATAATTACAAAAATTTTACTACCAGTTATATTGGATCGCGTGGCTGAATCTGGTGAGTTTTTACTAATCTTTACTTTGGCTTGGTGTTTTGCTGTGGCTGGAGCTGCGGTTTGGGCTGGTCTTTCTTTGGAGGTGGGCGCAATAATAGCTGGTCTATCTTTAGCTGCCTCTGAGTATCAGTCAGAGATTGTTAGCAGAATTAAACCATTGCGCGATTTTTTTATAGCCCTCTTTTTCATGATATTGGGAAGTGAAATGAGTCTAGGTGGATTTAGGGCGGTTTTCTGGCCTAGTTTAATTTTGTCGTCATTTGTTTTATTGGGTAACCCTCTTATTCTATACGGACTTTACAGAAGCATGAACTTCACAAGGAGAAATAGTTTTTTAGCCGGTCTTACCGCGGCTCAAGTTAGTGAGTTTGGCTTTATCTTTTTGTTTGTTTCTAGGGACATGGGATTTGTGGGGAGTAATGAGCTATCAGTTTTTACAATAGTGGCGCTTGTAACAATTTTTATATCTTCTTATTTAATAACTTATAATTACACTATTTATGATAAGATTAAGCCTTTGCTTGAAATATGGAGGAAGGATGAAAAAATAAGCAAAGAGCAAGAGGGTAAGGAATATGATATTTTAGTTTTTGGGTACCATCGTATGGGTTGGAAAATTTGCGAGGCTTTAAAAGAGATGAAAATATCTTTTGCTGTTATTGATTTTGATCCTGAGGCTATTCATAAATTAAGAGAGAGAAATATTCCACATTATTTTGGCGATGTATCAGAGGTAGATTTTTTAAAAGAATTACCTATTAAAAAAGTTAAAATGTTTATATCTACTTTGGCTGGAGCAGCCGATCAGATTGTTTTAGCTAAGGAGTTGCGTAAAATGAATAATAAAGCTTCGTTAATAGGAAATTTGTCTCATGTTAAATTTTTAGATGATTTATATGATGCCGGAATGGATTATATAATTATCCCCCATTTACTGGGAGGACAGTGGATGGCTGACGTGTTAAAAGGAGAGAGGTGGAGTAAGCAAACTTTTAGAAAGCTTCGTAATAAACAAAAAAAAGATATGGCCTTACGTTTTACTCTGGGTCGTTAAATTTTTAAAAATTAATTTATGGAGTGTAAGTTTAGGGAAAACTTAGAGGGATGTAGCTGTACTTATCCGGGTTGTCCCAGAAAAGGTCTTTGTTGCGAATGTATTGGCTACCATAGAGGAAAGGGACAACTTTCAGCCTGTTATTTTTCAGTTGAGGCAGAGAAGACTTTTGACAGATCAATAGAGAAATTTATAGAAGATTATAATAATAGGAATGTTTTGACTGTGCAAGTCCATGAACATAATTGACACTTTTATTTATAAGAATTAGCTCGTTTTGTATCTATTTGATTCATTAATTT
>CAZJRJ010000075.1:0-5293 GCA_964548635.1 uncultured Gammaproteobacteria bacterium
GTATAGAGTTAAAACAAGTTAATGGTTTGCCTGGAAATTTGGTAAAATTTAATTTCTATGGAGGAGTGAACGATTCAGGGGAAATAATTTTAGAAAGTGTTTTGGGTAGGGAGATAATAATAGAAATAAAACCTTCAGGTTATGTCAAAATTCAATAAAAAATTTAGAAAAGAAATAGATGGTTTTTCTTTAATAGAAATAGTTGTCGCTATGAGTATATTGATGATAGCTTTTATTGGTTTAGTTCAATCTTTTCCTGTTGGTAATTCTGTTAATGATTCGGCTCAAAAGAAAACCACTGCCTCCTATTTAGCTCAAGAAAAGATAGAAAATTTATATAGTAGTGGTTATGACAATATTGCTACTGGGACAATTGAAATCAAACACAGACTTTCAAGCGATAGGAGCGATTTTTTGTATAAATATCAAAGAGAAACAGAAGTCAGCTATATGGATGGAAGTTTAAACGCTAGTTCTTCTGATACGGGCTTAAAGAGAATAACTACTAGAATTTATTTCCTAAACATTTTAACTAAGGGGGAGGAAAGTATAACTATGAATACTCTTATTAGTAAGCACTAGTTTTATTAATTAATATATTTTAACTATGATTAAGTATTTTAAATTATCAAATATAGTCTTGATCATTTTGTTTTTTGCCATTGTTTATTTTGGTTACTTTACTTTTTTTGAAAAAGATTCTGAAATAAAGATAGGTAATGTTTTTATTAGTAAACAAGCGGACAATGATGCTGGCCAGGTTGATAATAAAGCTGAAAATAAAAACAATAATACAGAAAAAGAAGATGAAAATAAAACTACTTCATCAAATAGTAATGATGAAAAGGAGGTAATTACACCAACTCCTAAAATTAAGCAAGCAGAAATTCCAGAAAGGATATTAGAGGAAGATAGAAAGGAAGAGCCAGTTAATGGATTTTATAAAAATTCTACTTACGGCTATCAAGTTAATTTTCCTAAAAAATGGCCCTTACGTATTAGAAGTAAAGAAAATGTTTCTTTTGGCTATGTAATACTAAAGGATGGATTAGGGGCAGTAACTATAGAAGTTAGTCAGGACGCTGGAAATGAAATAGAAGAGGCCAAAGAAGAGGCTAAAAAATATGTTGGAATGATAGAATTTAAAGAAGAAACAGTTTTTATAGACGGCGTTCAAGGAATTAAATATACTCTAATTGAAAACATGTCAGGTGAAAAAGACTTTTATATTTTAATTGAAAGAGATGTGTATAGTTATTTAATAAAATATCCTGGTGAATCAGATGATTTGGATTCAAAAAGATTTTTAGGAGAAGTTAATTTTATTTTAGATAATTTTAAATTCAATGATTAAAAAAAAGATAAAGCTTAATGAAGGGTTTACTCTGCTTGAAATAATAGTCGCTGTTTCAATATTTGTTTTAATAATGATGATTTCAGGATCTCTTTATACTATTTCCCAGAGGAGTTATACATCATCGGAGAATAAAATGGAATTGGTTCAAAATGGACGTGTAGCCTTTGATCGTTTAAGTAGAGAACTTAGACAGTCAGTTGAGATAACAACTCCCTTGGCAAGTTCTAGTAGTGAGGCTGAAAATGAAATATTATTTCAAGATGGCCATGATTCCGATGAGATTACTTATATTTATTATTATTTAAGTGGCACCAATTTAAGACGAGCTAAAATAGCCTATTATTTTGATGAAGAACCGAGTGTTTATGTTAGATATAATAGTAGAAATGAAGTCAACGATCCCCCAGAGGATGTTGTTTTAGAAGATAAAATAGTGGGGGAGTATTTTGAAAATATAGAATTTTGGGGTGAATATGGTCTTGTCTATGCTTCTTCTACTTTGGCTAATAGAAATGAAGAATTTAAAATTAGAACTGATATTTTTAGTCGAAATTAAATAAGAGGTTATATATTTATTTGTATAGATAAAGAAAGAGTGTAAAATTAAAAGGCATTAATTTATTATGAAAAAAATTTTAAACAAAAAAGGATCTAGTTTAATTGTAGTTATTTTATTGATGGGCTTACTTCTATCTCTTTCCCTTTATTATTTAACTTTTTCTTCTACTGAAAAAAAAATATCTGATAGTCAGTTTAAAGGACTGGAAACTTATCACTTAGCTGAGGCTGGTATTGAAGAAATTATTTGGAGATTAAAAAATAATGAAACCTACAAAAATAATTTTGAAACTGATTCTAACTGGAGTGTTGGTTTTACTCAAAACGAGCCCTTTGGTCCTGGTAATGGATCTTACGAGGTTTCTTTGAAAAACACTGGATTAGCCCAGGGCAATATTGTTTCTACGGGAACCATTTTAACTATGTCTGGAAGCTTTAGCCAAAGAGTGGTAAAAACAAGTGTTTATAAAGCCATAGCTTCCAGTAGTGATGTTAGCGGTATAGGAATTTTAACAGGTAATGATATAAGTATTTTTTTAAGTGATGTTAATGTTTCTACCAGTAGTGTTCACTCTAATCATGACATAGATGTAAGCGGATGGGGAACTGATTTTAATATTGAACACGATCTAAGGGCAGTAAATGATTACAATAAATCTTTTTGGGCTGATGTAAATGTAGGTGGAGATATATTGGATAGTGGGTCTCCTTCTCCACCTGAAGAAGTTGAAATGCCCCCTGTTTCTTTTGATGCCCCCGGAGACCCTAATTCCTACAAGGCAAGAGCCGATATTGTTTATAGCGAAGAAGATTTTGAAGACTTAATTGATAACGCTGACGGAGGTTCTTTAATATTAGATAGTGATATAACATATATTGAGGGAGACGCTATTTTTAATGAAAATGTAGACGTGACTATTAACGGTCTTTTAGTGGCTGACGGTGATATAGTTTTAGGTAAAGCTTGTTGGTTTATTTTTTGCTGTAGTAATTATACCGATTTAATTATTAATCATGAGTCAAGCAAACCATCTGGCTTGGTTGCTAATGGTGATATTAAATTTGATTTTTGTGTTAAATCGGCTGATATTAACGGGATACTTTATGCTACTAAAGATTTTTCTTTTTCTGATTTTTCTGATGATGTTGTTATTAATGGCGGTATTTTCGCTAGAGAATTCGGAGTTTTTAGTGTTTGGCAGGATCTTACTATAAATTATAATGAAATAAATGTTAATGATAGTCTTGAAAATACTGAATTTTCTCCGGTTGTTTCAGTGGAGCATTGGGAAGAAGAGTATTAATCTGTTATAATTTAAGTTAAAATAAATATTAAATTTATGTTATTTGGCGGTAATGATAAAAATTATCCATTAGGCATTGATATATCTGATTATTCTATAAAAATGGTGGAACTGGAAAAGAGTGGGAGTGATATCAGAATTCAATGTATGAATAAAATAAGCCTGGCTTCTGGGGTTATTGAAGAAGGGGAAATAAAAGATGAAAAGAGAGCGGTTAACTTTCTTCATAGTTTAATTGATAAACCCTTTTTTGGAAAAGTTAATTCTGGCAGGGTTGTTGCTTGTCTGCCTGAGAGTAGATCTTTTGTGAAATTAATTGAAATAAGTTCCGGTTTTGGCAATATGTCAGAAGCGATAGAGGCAGAGATAGAAAAACATATACCTTTTTCTACTGAGGAAATATATATAGATTGGCAAGAGATTGAGAGAAAAAATAATAAACATTTAATATTAGTAGGAGTGGCCCCTAAAAAGATAGTCGATCAATATTATAATCTTTTTACTAAAGCAAATTTATCAGTAGAGGCCCTTGAAATAGAGCCACTGGCCATTGCAAGAAGTGTTTTAGAAGAAGAGGATCCAAATTATAAAAGTAGTCTAGGTAAAAATTATATTGTTGTAGACTTGGGCTATGCTCATACTAATGTTTTTGTATATTCAAAAAATACTATACTGTTTACTTTTAGTATCCCTGTTTCAGGCAAGAAGATTACCAGAACCATTGCTGAAAAATTAGATATAAAGGAATTGGAAGCTGAAAATATAAAAAAGAAATTGACTGAAAAAAGTAAATACTATAAAGAGGTTATGGCTATATTGAACGATTATTATAGGCAGTTGGATCAGAAATTAGGCCGGGTTTTGGAATTTTATTATGAGAATTTCTCTGATAGAGGGAGAATAGAGAGCCTTGTTTTAGTGGGAGGGGGGGCTCATCTGAAAAATCTTAAAAAATCTATAAGCTCTTTGCCACCCTCTATTGATATTATAAAAGGAAATCCTTTGCTTCATATAAGTTTAACTGAAAAAAGTGAAACTTTATTTAAGAAAAAAGATAAATTAGTTTATTCCACTGCTGTTGGATTGGCTTTATCAGGAATTTTTAAAAAAGAATTATAATATGATTTACCTAAATTTACTGCCATATAAATTTAAAAAAGAATTAAGACTGAGATATGTTTATACTGTCTTAGCGCGTGTTTGTTTTAGTCTTGTTCTAGCGTTGATTTTTATTTCAGCATTATTCTTTTTTTCTGGAAAAGTTTTGTCTAATTTTTATAATGTTATTGATAGCACCAACTTTTTAATGGGGGCTGATGTAAAAGAGCCCATTAAAGTTTCTGATGTAAACACTAAAATAAAAGAGATATCAAAAATTAATAATGAAAGGACTGATTGGCTTAATATGGTAGCAAGTTCAAGTTTAGTATTTAAGGATTTTTCCTGTATAAATAGTATGGAAATAGACAACGCCTCAAAAAAAATAAAATTAAAAGGAGTGGCCCACGACAGAGATTCTTTAATTGGTCTGAAGGAAGAGTTAAATAACTCTGGGTATTTTTCTGATATAAATTTGCCTATTAAAAATATTTTTCAAAAAGAATATATAAGTTTTGATTTTGAGGCTGATTTAAATATAAAATAGTTGATATGCAGTTTAAATATACACAAAAATTTAAGTTAAATATAAAAAATAAAATAATAATTTTATTGTCCCTCACTATTCTTACTTGTTTTCTTTTAACCTTTTTCATTCTTATGCCGAGTGTTGATGAGATAGGGAATACCAGAGACGATATCAGGGAGATAAGATTAAAAATTGAAGAAAAATATTTGTCAGGAATTAATGCTAAGATATTATCCAAACAGGTTCCTGAAATTAATGAAAAATTAGATGCTATTGAAGGTTTTTTAATTAATCCTGATGAACAGATTGAATTTATATCATCTTTAGAAAAGATGGCTGAAGAAAATAATATAAGTCAGACTCCCAGAATTGAATATGAATTAGAAAAGAAGAAAAATTTTTATAAAGAAATTCCCTTAAAAATATCCACAGAGGGAAAGTTTGAAG
>CAZJRJ010000076.1:0-5176 GCA_964548635.1 uncultured Gammaproteobacteria bacterium
AAAAGGCCAAAGGAATTAAGCCTCCCTACATATATAAAATAAATCAGCTAAAAACAAATCCTCCTTTATTTAACGTTAAGATAGGACTTAAGGACACTCTACATTTTTCTTATGTTAACTTTATTAAAAATCAATTAAGAGATAAATTTGAATTTTTTGCTTCTCCTATTAGCATTAAAATCAAAATAGATTAATGAAAATTATAGCTGGCCTGGGAAATCCAGGGGAAAAATATAAAAAAACCAGACACAATGCCGGCTTTATTTTACTAGATACCTTAATAGAAAAGAAAG
This sequence comes from uncultured Gammaproteobacteria bacterium, assembly GCA_964548635.1. Lineage (GTDB taxonomy): Bacteria > Patescibacteriota > Patescibacteriia > Patescibacteriales > JAGXOH01 > JAIOTG01. Next base: position 294 of record CAZJRJ010000076.1, read on the forward strand.
GCTCAAATTGGGAATTTAATAAAAAATTAGGTGCTCAAATTTGCCAAGACGGAGAGACTCTATATGTAAAGCCTCAAGATTTTATGAATAATTCTGGTTTTTCCATAAACAAGGTTTTGTCTTTTTATAAATTATTGCCAACAAAATTATTTAAAAAAGTAAAAAATTCTAATTTAAGTGAAACATTAACAATAGTACATGACGATGTTGACATTTCTTTAGGAAGACACAAAATATCAACCAACTCCAGAAGCGCCGGACACAATGGTGTTCAATCAATAATAAACCATTTAAAAACTAAAAATTTTAAAAGAATAAGGATTGGCGTTTTAGGCTCAAAAGAACAAATCCCATTAGAAAAATATGTCCTACAAAAATTTAGTCCTGAGGAATTAGAAATAATCGAAAAAGTTAATAAAAAAATTATAGAAGAAGAAATATAAAAAGCCGTTGCTTTGAAAAAGACGGCTTTTTACGAATATTTTTCAAATTACTACCTAGAAGCCAAGGAAATCCTTTAAAGCCCAGGAAAACAGGAGGGAATTCACCGGACCAAACTCCTAGATAGAAAATTGAAAAATATACGATTCTTATATAACTTTTTAAGTTAACACTTTTATTAAATTATGTCAATAGCTAATGACAACTTTTACAAATACCTTTTAGCTCTTAGCTACTTCCCTGCTCTTGGACCTATTCGTTTGAAAGTTTTAATGGATAGCTTTAAACATCCAAAAAATATATGGGGAGCATCAATAAAAGAGCTTACTAAAACTGGGGTTAAAGAAAAAGTTTTTGAAAATTTTTTAGACAAAAGAGAAGGATTTAATGTAGAAGAAACCTGGAATAAATTTACGGAGGGAGATATAAAAATGATTACCCGATGGGACCAAGAATATCCAAAGCTTCTTTTAGAAATATATGCCCCACCTAGTGTTATATATTATAGAGGAAAATTAAATTTAACACAAAAATCCTGTTTGGCAGTAGTGGGATCAAGAAAATGTAGTTATTATGGCAAACAAATTATTGAACAAATTATTAAAGACTTAGTTAATTCATATGAAATTGTTATTGTGAGCGGACTAGCCTTGGGCATAGACACCTTTTCTCACATAAGCGCCCTAGAACAAAGAACAAAAACAATCGCTGTTTTAGGCTCAGGAGTAAATAAAGAAAACATATATCCTGCTCAAAACCAATTATTGAGTGAAAAACTAATAAAAGAAGGGAATCTCCTCTTATCTGAATTTCCGCCTGGGACGCCAGCCTTAAAACATCATTTTCCCCAAAGAAATAGAATAATATCAGGCCTATCGCTAGGAACCTTAATAGTTGAAGCAGGCGAAAGATCAGGTTCTCTTATAACAGCCAGATTTTCTTTAGAGCAAAACCGAGAAGTAATGTCTGTTCCTGGAAATATTTTCTCTCAAACATCACGAGGAAGCAATAAATTAATAAAGATGGGAGCTAAATTAATTACTTCTGCCTCAGACATTGGTGAAGAATTAGATTTGACTAAAAAAGAAAAGTTCGCTATTAATAATAATCAGTCAATAAAACTCTCAAAGGAAGAAGAAGAAATAATCTCACACATAAACAGTGAGCCTAAAAATATAAATCAAATTATAAAAGAGAGTAAAATGAAATCATCTGTTGTCAGTAGTAATTTAAGCCTTATGGAAATTAAGGGTTTAATAAAAAATATTGGCAACATGGAATATATAAAATTATAATTTACAAATATGGAATTAATAATAGTAGAATCTCCTACTAAAGCAAAAACTCTTACTAAATTTTTAAGCTCTAAGTATAAAATAAAATCGTCTTTTGGGCATGTTAGAGATTTGAGTAGAAAAAATATGGGCATTGATATTGAAAATAATTTCAAACCCACCTACATTGTGCCAGAAAAGGCTAAAAAAAATGTAAACGAATTAAAAAACTTAGTTAAAAAAGCTGATAAAGTTATTCTGGCTCCTGATGAAGACAGAGAAGGTGAAGCTATTGCTTGGCATTTAGTAGAGGCACTTAATATTGATGAGAAAAAAATAGATAGGATTGTTTTTCATGAAATAACTAAAAACGCTATTTTAGAGGCTTTAGAAAATCCAAGAAAAATAGACATGGAAATGGTTAATGCCCAACAAGCAAGACGAGTTCTTGACCGCTTAGTTGGTTTTGAGCTGTCTCCTTTCTTATGGAAAAAAATTACTTACGGATTATCAGCCGGAAGAGTACAGAGTGTAGCACTGAGACTCATAATAGAAAAGGAAAGGGAAATCCAAGCCTTTAATAGTGAAGAATATTGGTCTATTAATGGAATTTTTAATACAAAGGATAAAAAAACAATAGAAGCAAAACTAAACAAAATAGAAGGAAAAGCTGTTGGGAAAATGGGAATAAAAATAAAAGAGGAGGTTGATAAAATTTTAAAAAACTTAGATAAACGTGAATATAAAATTTCAAATATTGAACAAAAAGAAATCAACAGAAAGGCTCCTACGCCACTCACTACTTCCTCTCTTCAGATTACAGCTAATAGAACCTTAGGATTCTCAGCCAAACAAACCATGATGATAGCTCAACAATTATATGAAGGGCTTGATTTAGGTGGTGACAGTGGAGGTTTAATTACTTATATGAGAACCGATTCTCTAAATCTATCTAGTAAATTTTTAGAAGACGCTAAAAAACATTTAAAAGAAAACCTAGGAAAGGATTATTATCTAGACGAGCCTAGAGTTTTTAAAACTAAATCAAAAGGAGCTCAGGAGGCTCACGAGGCAATTAGACCGACTGAAGCAAGTCGTACACCCGAGTCACTAAAAAACAAGCTAAACCCCAGACAGTACCGATTATATGACCTAATATGGCAACGCTCAGTAGCCACCCAAATGCCAGATGCTGTCATGGGCTCAACTCAGATAGATATTGAAGCTGAAAACACCCAATTTCAATTCAGGGCAACGGGGCAAATTCTAAAATTTCTTGGATACTTAAAAATTTATAAAGAAAAAAGTAGTGAATTAGAATTACCAGAAGTAAAGAAAGAAGATAAACTAAAGGTAGAAAAAATAGAAGGAGAACAACATTTTACTAAACCACCTTCTAGATATTCTGATGCTTCTTTAGTAAAAGTATTAGAAAAAAATGGAATAGGAAGACCATCAACCTATGCTCCCACAATCTCTACAATAGAAGCCAGAAATTATGTCAAAAGAAATGAACAAAAAAAATTAGAACCGACTGAAATAGCCTTTATTGTAATAGACTTACTTGTAAAACATTTTAAAGATATCGTCGATTATGAATTTACGGCCAATATGGAGAGTAAATTAGATAGTATCGCCGAAGGAAAACATGAGTGGCAAGAAATAATAAATAATTTTTATAAACCTTTTCATAAAAACCTAATTAAAAAAGAAAAGGAAGTTGATAAAAAAGACATTATGCCCGAAGAAAAATCAAACGAAAAATGCGACAAATGCGGAGCGCAAATGGTAATCAAAACTGGGAGATTTGGTAAATTTCTTGCTTGTAGCACTTACCCTGATTGCAGAAGTATAAAATCATTAAACAAAAAGGATGGAGACGAAAAAACAGATGAAGAGGTTAAAAAATTAGAAGAAAAATATAAAAAAGAAAAATGCAATAAATGTGGGGCAGATATGCAAATAAAAAACGGACGCTTCGGACCATTCCTAGCTTGCGCCGCCTATCCTAAATGTAAAAATATAAAATCTATTGAAGAAAATAAAAATTCCACCGGCGTAAAATGTCCTAAATGTGAGAAAGGAGAGATAGTTCAAAAAAGTAGCAAACGAGGAGTGTTCTATGCTTGTGACAATTATCCTGATTGCAAAAATGCTTACTTTGGAAAACCTACCGGAGAAAAATGCCCTGAATGTAAAAGCCTACTAATAGAAAGCAAAGATGAAGCAATATTATGTAGCAATAAGGAATGTAAATATAAGAAATAATTAATAAAATTGATTTTATGGAAAATTTTGGAGAAAATTTGGATGATTTAGACAATAACGCGGATAAAAAAGAAATAGAAATACTGAGGGTGCCTGACATAGACGATGAAAATTTTCAACTTCTAAAAAAACAAGAGGGGTTAACCTATACTTACGTGCTCAATAAAATGAATGATAAAGAAAAAAAACAATATATACAAAAAGAAAGAGAAATACTAAGTGAACAAATCAGAGATATGGATAAAAATGGACACACTGAAGAACATCCTGAGATAAGAAAAAACAAAGCAATGCTTAGGGCCTTGTATGAATTAGAAAATTAAAGATTTGCCAATAAAAAAACCAACTTAATTACAGAAGTTGGTTTTTTGTTCTAAGAAATTATTTTTTCTTCTTTCCTTTTTTTGAATCTGTTTCAACTTTTTCCTCTTTATTATCTGATGTTTTTTTATCCTTTTTTTTATAATTACCTATAAGCTCTATCATCTTTTGTCCAATTTCCTCCAATAAATAAACATAAGACAGCGTTGATTTAAGCCTCTTCTTTAAAAAATCAAGCACTTCATGCGCCTTTCGCAAGCCCTCACGAGCCTCTTTAGTTATTTTAAAAACATTATAAAGACTCATAGCAACATAAAAAAGCACCCAACAAACAAAAAAAGTTAGAAGCAAAACAGAAAGAGCTATAATTATATTAAGAAGATCCCCGCTATTTTGAATTAAAGTCATATTTTTATTTAATAATAATTAATAATTTTTAAAAAGCTTAGATTTATAATCCTGATTTTCAATCTCCAATTTAATTCCTCCCACTCTCCGCGCAAATAAATTATATAAAGAAGCTATGAGAAGACCAAAAAGCCAAGCCATTATCCCACTAAATAAAGAAACCAAGAGACC
>CAZJRJ010000077.1:0-5109 GCA_964548635.1 uncultured Gammaproteobacteria bacterium
CCATATTTTTTAAACCTTGTAAATGTCCAATAACTTTTCTTTATTTTTTTTCTTTTTTTTCTTCAGGAAATATTTCATATGGTGTTATGTCGGCTAAATCTTTTCTTGTACCAATAACGATAGTTCTTGTACGGCTTGAGTTATTTCCGAAAAATTTGAAGTTCATCGTTTTAGACATAATATTGTAACTACCTCCTAAATTCATTTCGATTGCCTCGTTTATTTTTTTATCTTTGCCATCAACATCTGTGCAGAGGGTATTCAAAAAGGATCTTACGTTTTCAAAAATAAAAAACTTAGGACGAATTTCGTTGGTCAATTTAATTGACTCAATAATCAATGAGTTTCTGCCTTTTTCATTTTTTTTTTTATGGTTAGCGACTGAAATACCCTGACAAGGAGGAGTTGCTATAAGCACATCCACTCCCTTAATATCATCATTTTTTTTCCATCTATCAATTTCGTTAAATATTTTTTGAGTAGTGTCCCCATCTTTAATATTGCCAGAAATATAACCAGTATCATATTTACATTTATTATTATGCCTTTGCACCCGTAGTCTGCGCTCAATTATTTCATTGGTAGCAATACATTTAAAATCTTCCAGCTTAAAACCATAACAACCAACTCCGGCGCTACTGAACAGACTTATATAATTTAGTGTTTTATTTTTTAACATATGTGAACTTATTATAACATCATATAAAAGTGCTGGGAAGGGCTAATTTATTCAGTGTATGATAAAATACCTTTTACTACTCCCTCAATTTTAAAATTGTCCTTACTGGCTAAAATTGCTTTATATGCTTGATTTAATGAAGTGAGAAAAATATTATCTTTATCAATTTTTTGAATTTTTTTAATCATTACTTCGTCATTGTTTACACATACAACAATACTCCCATCTTCTGGGCTTACATTTTTCCGCACAATCACTAAATCTCCTTGCTTTATTTTTGGCTCCATTGAATCACCCCTGGCTTTAACTAAAAAAGCATCAGAAGATGGGAAACCTAAAATTTTTGTAGATATTGGAATTCTATCAATTGGGTTGCCCTTTAACATTGATCCGTTAGGACCACATTGTGCCATTCCATACAAATTCAAAAACGCAATTTTCTTATCAGGTTTGTCGGCAAGGATTTGATAATCATGTGAATTATGAGGATTTCTTCTTAAATATCCTTTTGACTCTAGTTGCTTGATATGATGATGGACAATACTCGGAGAAGAAGCACCAATCTCATCTTGAAGCTCTCGAATAGTCAAAGGTTCTTCAATATTACTTTTAAGCAAATCGAGTAGTTTTTCTTGTTTTGGATGAAGTTTTTTCATAAAACATAGTCTGTTAATAACTATAATCATTATAACATGTGAATAAGATGTGTGCAAGAACATATTGACTTGTTCTACTTTATGTTCTATACTTTATTATAGACATATTAATAAACTTTACACATGGACAAATAAGTTAGTAGATTAAGCCTCCACTAAATGTAATAAATATTTTAATTCTTCAAAATAATAAAATTATGCCGAAAAAAACTACAAAGGCTCAAAAGCAAAAAGAGCGCAGTCCTAAAAAAGTTAAACAGGTCCTAAAACAAAAGGGAGTTAAGTCTGGTAAACTGCCAAAAGGAAAAGAATTGCATCATGTAAAGCCGGTAGCTAAAGGCGGAAAAACAACAAAAAAGAATACTAGAATTATCACAAAAACAAAGCACAAACAAATTCATAAAAATCAAAGAAAAAAAGGAAAGATTTAAAACAGTTAATATTTTACTTGACAAAGAAAGTAATTTTTTATAATATATAAATACTGATATGCTCGCAATCAGTCATCACTAGCAGATGCTGTGATGTCCGTAGGCTATAACCTCGGGAAATGTTTAGTGAATACTAATATTTTGAATAGGTCGATCCTATTTTGGAATTCAATAATTAGTTTTGTAAACATGCGAGAGCGTGTTTTTTTGTTTTATTAACTAATTATAAATTTATGACATCGACACTAGTAAAATTTCCTGCAACTTCATTTAGAAGAATTATGGGTCCAAATGATGACCTGGGAGGTAGGATGTATATAGCGATTATTAATGTTAAAGATATTCCCGAAGCTTTGGACGATTGGAGAAAGCTAAATCCAAGAGATCCCAAAATTACTTCAGGGGTTGCCTTAAAAATTAAATCAACACTTGAAGATAATCCAGAGGCGTTCCTATTTAAAAATAGAGGTTTAACATTAATGGTAGAAAAAATTGACTTTGACAATAAAACTAACACAGTCAATATAGAAATGACTGATAAAAATAAAAATGGTTTACTTGATGGTGGACACACCTATAGAGTTATTAGAAACTACTTAGACAGTTTGTCGAAAGCGGAAATATCAGAGATTAATGCGTATGTAAGAATTGAAATCCTTGAGGGAATAAATGATATTGATGATGCAATTGGGATAGTAGAATCTCGCAATACCTCAACTCAAGTAAAAGAGCAAAGCATAGAAGAACTCAGAAAAAATTATGAAGAGATAAAAAAAATATTAAAGGGTCAAGCTTATGCTAAAAATATTGCTTATAAGGAATTTGAACTTCTTGAGGACGGGAGTAAAAAAAACATTGACATCAAGGATATTTTATCTTATTTGATTTGTTTTGATATTGAAAACTTTGGTAGTGAAAAACACCCAATTAAAGCTTATTCAACAAAAGCAAGTGTTGTTCAACATTTCAGGGATAATCAGATAAGAATGATTAAATATGTTTCGTTGTTGCCGGTGATATTAGAGTTAAGAGATTTTATATATCTTGAGTTACCAGAGGCTTATAATCAGTCTGGAGGTAAATTTGGTGGATTAACTGGTATAACTGAAATATCAAATAAAGCTCGAATGCAAAAAGAAAAGTTACCTTTTACTAGTAAGGAATCAAATTACCGAATTCCGAGTAGTTTTATTTATCCTATACTAGCTAGTTTTAGAAATTTAGTTGAAATCAAGAATGAAAAATGTATTTGGAAAACAAATCCAATAAAAGTATTCAGGGAGCTAAAAGATGATCTTGCTTTAAGACTGGGTGAACAGGCCAAAGAACTCAGGAATCCAAACAAACTTGGTAAAGATAGTGCAACTTGGGGAAGATGTTATGATTTAGTTGCAATTGAAGTTTTGAAAAGAAATCTTTAGAATTTATAAAGAGGGACTTTCGTCCCTCTTTTTAAAAATTATGAACATAGATACAAAATCTTCAAAACGACACTATAATCCAATTAAAAAAAGTACAGGTGTAAATCATTCTGAAAAATATCTAGTTAAGCTTTGTGAAAAAACATTTCTTTCATTGTGGAGCTATCCAAATTTGTTCCGTGCTTACAACAAAGAGCTTTCTGATCTATTGGTTGTATTTGGGGATCATGTGTTAATTTTTTCTGACAAGACATGTCAATATCCAACGACAACTAATCATGAATTAAACTGGCAAAGATGGTTTAGGCGTGCAGTTATAAAATCAGCACAACAGCTTTGGAGAGCCGAACAATGGATTAAAGAACATCCATCAAAAGTATTTTTTGATAAAGAATGTAAAGAAATATTTCCTTTTGATATCAATAACAAGAATTTAAAGATACATTTAGTTTTAGTTGCTCGAGGAGTATCGGGAGCATGTAAAAAATATTTTAAAAGTGGAAGCGGTAGTTTGATTATAGATAATGAAATTAAAGGAGTAGATTTACATAATAATCCTTTTCATATTGGAGATATCAATCCTTTAAAATCATTTGTTCATGTCCTCGATGATACAACGCTTGATTTATTAATGGGCGCACTGGACACTACGTCTGATTTAATATCATATTTATCCAAAAAAGAAATATTACTACGTTCGAATAAAAGTATTTTGGCTACAGGAGAGGAAGATCTTTTGCCTTCATATTTAACAAAAATGAAAGATGGTGAGCATGATTTTGATTTTCCTAGTGAATCCGATCATATAGCAATAGTAGAGGGTGCTTGGGAGAATTTTTGTAAAAATCCACAAAGAGTTGCTCAAATCAAAGAAGATAAAATTAGTTATTTCTGGGATTCATTAATTGAACAGTTTAATATCAATGCCTTAAATGGTACTCAATACGTTGTTTCTGTGGGAGGGATAAAAACTTCTGAAAAGATATTACGTTTTTTTGCAAGAGAATCTCGTTTTAATAGAAGAGTGCTCTCAAAAGCCATCCTAGGTTTAATTGAAAAAACTCCTGATCATATTTGTGGTAGAAGATTTATTATCCCCTTAAAAGAAACTGGGCCTTATTATGTATTAATAGTTTTTCCTAAAAAAGAAAATCTAAGCGAAGAGGAATATAGACAATTTAGAGGAGAGTATTTAAAAGCTTGTTGCATGATTGTCCGGTCAAAATATCCAAATGCAAAAGACGTGATTGGCTTCGCAACTGAATCTGGCAAAAACTTAAAGGGCAGATCCGAGGATGCAATATATCTCGACGGAAGACATTGGAATGATAAAATGCAAAAGGAGGCTAAGGAATTGCAAAATAAACTCGATATACTCATTAATCCAAGTATGCAAAAAGTTCATGACATGGAATTTCCAGATGTACCTGAAGCAAAATATCCTAAAGTTGGTAGAAACGAAAAATGCCCTTGTGGGTCAGATAAAAAATATAAGAAATGTCATGGATATTAATTTATAGCAAACTCGGCCACTTAAAAATTAATTGCTTGAACAAAAAAATCATCCATTTCTGGGTAGTTCTAGTCAATTCCCAGCCTTATCCAATTTTTACCCAACTCACCCCATGTAACCCTGTTCTTGCCCGAATTCCACCATTTGTGAACCGTCTATCAAGAACCAAAGGAATAACCAATTTACCCCGAACATTCCCCAATCTTCGGCACATAATAATACCGATCCAGCTCCTGAAACCAAGTTATAATCATCTTCACTACTCCCCGCAACGCAAACAAGGCTTATATAAGGCTTGTTTTTTTGTATAGACTTGTGTAGTTAGAGCTTTTTGTGGTAGAATAAAAATATAAATTCGTATATAAACGAGTTATGCAAAATTATCTGCGACCGCTCGCTATCGCTCACG
>CAZJRJ010000078.1:0-5074 GCA_964548635.1 uncultured Gammaproteobacteria bacterium
TAATTTAGTTATATATATATTCTTTAATTTTTAAAGCTCCTTTTGAAGATAGGTTAACAGGAGCGCCTTTTAATTCTTTTAAAACCTTTTCAATACCGATTTTATCTAGCTTATCAAGAATTCTAAACATTTCTTTTATAGTGTTTTCTTTTTTGTCTTTTATTTCTGTTAGTTCGGCTAGGCCGTTAAGTATTTTTCTGTTATTGATTTTGATTACAAAGTTTTTAAGCCCCAGTTCTTTTAAAGACCTATACATTAAATTTATAATTTCAGCATCAGCAAGCATTGAGGATGTGCCGGCAATATCGGCATCCATTTGATAAAATTGTCTATAACGACCGTTTTGAGGGGTTTCTCCGCGAAAAACAACTCCTCTAACCATTCTTTTCCAAGGTAATTTTATTCCGCTTTTACTTTTAGGATTATAAGGATTGGAGGCTAATATTCTTGCCAAGGGAACGGTGTGGTCAAATCGTAGAGCTAGAGTTTCATTTTCATCCCGACCTTTTATATGAAAGATATTTTTTCCAGTGTCGCTTTCTTCTCCAGATAAAGTTTTTAAAAATTCCACCTCGGGCGTTTCTATTGGGTTAAACCCAAAAAGTTTGAAAGTTTTTTCAATCTTGTCCATCATTTCTTCTCTTGCCAAATATTCAGCTGGCAAGAAGTCCCTAAAACCTCCTGGTCTTTCAGGATTTATTATTTTTTTAGCCATAAATTTATTTTAATTTATCGTATTTTAAGTATATAAATTTCAGGGTTAAAAGTCAAAATTAAATCTTAAAAAAACCTATATTTTAATATATGTCTCTCTTTGACAAAAAGGGTCTCCTGGACTATTATTTAAAGATAAGAAATAAAAAATACTTACTCAAATAAAAAGTGTTTAGTTTAATTTTTAATTTCAAAATCTAAAATTCAAATGACAAAATAATAGAAAATTGGCATTAGAATTTAGCCATTTTGTTTTTTTAAACCTATGTTTGATTATAAAAATTTACGTGAGGAAGACCCTCAAATTTTTGATGCTGTTATGGAGGAGGCCAGAAGGCAAAGTAATGAAATAGAAATGATAGCCTCAGAAAACTATGTTTCCAAAGCAGTTTTGGAAGCTATGGGGACAGTTTTGACAAATAAATATAGTGAGGGTTACCCCAATAAAAGATATTATGGGGGAAATCAGATTATTGATAAAGTAGAACAGTTAGCAATTGATAGAGCTAAAAAATTATTTAATGCAGAGCATGTTAATGTTCAGCCCCTGTCTGGCTCCCCTGCTAATGCGGCTGTTTATTTTGCCTTTTTAAGTCCAGGAGACAAAGTTCTAGGTTTAAAGCTGGATCACGGAGGACATCTTTCTCATGGACACCCAGTTAATTTTTCAGGAATTCTTTATAGTTTTTCCCAATATGAGGTTGACTCTAAAACTGGCAAAATAAATATGGAAAAAGTTCGCGAGATTGCTTTAAAAGAAAAACCTAAAATGATAGTAGCTGGTTTTAGTGCTTATTCTCGTGAAATTGAATGGCAGAAATTTAAGGAGATAGCAGACGAAGTAGGAGCTTATACTTTTGCTGATATTGCTCATACGGCTGGATTAATTGCAGGTGGAGAAATGGCTAATCCTACGCCAATTTTTGATGTTGTTGCCACCACCACTCATAAAACCCTGAGGGGTCCCAGGGGCGCTATAATCATGTGTAAAGAGAAATTTGCCTCTCAAGTAGACAGGGCGGTTTTCCCTGGTATGCAGGGTGGCCCTCATGACCACATTAACGCTGCCAAGGCAGTGGCCTTTAAAGAGGCTCTGGAACCAGAGTTTAAGGATTACGCTAAGCAGACTATTATTAATGCAAAAATTCTAGCTCAGGAATTTATCAATAGCGGATTTGTTGTTATTTCTGGAGGAACAGATAATCATTTAATAGTGGTTGATATGACGAGTAAGGGAGTCAGCGGAAAAGAGGCTGAAATAATTTTAGACAATATTGGTATTTCAGTAAGTAGGTCAACTATTCCCAATGATCCTAATCCTCCTATGAATCCTTCAGGAGTTAGATTTGGGACTCCAGCCCTGACTACAAGAGGAATGAAAGAGGAAGAAATTAAAAAGATAGTTGCTTGGATAAATGAAGCTATAAAAAACAGGGAGGATGAAGGCAAATTAAAAGAAATAAAAAAAGAGGTGAGAGATATGTGTTTAAAGTTTTCAGTACCTTCATTGTAAAATAAAAAATTTAAAGATTTGTTTAATATGAAATTAATAGATGGACACAAGATAGCAAATAAAATTAAAGATAGCATAGTGGAGGAAATTATTTCAATAAATGCCAAAGATGCTACCTTGCCTAAGGATAGAATTTTGCCAAAAAAAAGGCCAAATTTAGCTATTATTTTAATTGGCAGGAGGGAAGACTCTAATCTTTATGTGAGGCTTAAAGAAAAAGAGGCAAAAAAGGTGGGAATTGATACTCATGTCTATAAACTGCCGGAAAATAGCACAGAAAAAGAGGCAAAAGAGATGATTAATCATTTAAACAATGACTCTCTAATCGACGCTATTTTAATACAACTACCTTTGCCAGACCAATTTAATGCCGATGAAATTATAGGAACCATAGATCCAAAAAAAGATGTAGACAGATTTCACCCAGATAATTTAAAAGAGTTGAAATCAAGCTGTGGCCATGGCCATGTTATGCCTCCAGTTTTTCAAGTTGTTTTTTATATTTTAGATGAAGTTGATTTTAAGTTAAAAGATAAAAAGGTTTGTGTTTTAGCAAAATCTCAAGTTTTTACTAATGCCTTTAAGCATGTTCTAGAATGCCGCGGTGCTCAAGTAATCATAGCGAGTTCTTATGATGAGAAATTACAAGAAAAAACTCTAGAAGCAGATTTATTGATAACTGCAGTTGGTCAGCCAAATTTAATTAAGAAAGATATGATAAAAGAGGGGGTTGGTATTATTGACGTAGGGATTACTAAAAAAGACAAATACATTTTAGGAGATGTAGACAGGGGAGATGTAGAAGAAAAGGTTTCTTTTCTAACTCCAGTTCCGGGGGGCGTGGGACCCATCACGATTGCTACCGCTTTAAAAAATACACTTGATTTATTTAAGGAAAACAAAAAATAAATTTAAAATATACCTTTATAATAATTACAGTCCAAGCCGTATTTTTTTAGAATTAAGCAAGAGATTTGAATTAAGAAGGGTTTAACAAAACAGGATAATGTCTTCAAAAAAACTTCAACAAGTCAAAGAACTTCTTAGGCTTCATTACGGATTTGATGGATTTCGTTTAGGTCAAAAAGATGCCATAGAAAGTGTTTTAAATAAAAAAGATACTTTAGTTATTATGCCGACTGGGGGCGGTAAATCACTTATTTACCAGCTTCCTGCTTTGGTTTTGGAGGGGGCCACTATTGTGGTATCTCCTCTTATAGCTTTAATGAAAGATCAGGTCGATACTCTGAATTCGGTTGGCGTTCCGGCTACTTTTATTAATTCTTCTATTTCATTTAAAGAGGTTCAGGAGAGAATAGAGGGGGTTAAAAATGGTTTTTATAAAATTTTATATGTAGCTCCTGAAAGATTTAATAGTCAAGATTTTTTAAGTGTTTTAAAAAACATAAGAATAGATCTTTTTGCCGTAGATGAAGCTCATTGTATTAGTGAGTGGGGACATGATTTTAGACCTAGTTATACTAGATTAAACAGAGTGGTTGAATTTTTAAATAATCCCACAGTGGTGGCCTTAACTGCCACGGCCACCCTAGAGGTAAAGGAAGATATCGTAAAACAGCTAAAATTAAAAGACGCTAAAATAATTGTAACTGGTTTTAAAAGACCAAATTTACAATTAGGAGTTCTTAGGGGAAATGATTACCAGAAATTACAAGCTGTTTTAAATACTATAAAGAGTATGCCTGAGTCTAGAGGGATTGTTTATGTTAATACCAGGGTCAAGGCAGATGAGATAATGCAAGCTCTTTTAAGCGAAGATTTTAAAGCAGCCGCCTATCATGCTGGTATGGACCCAGAAGACAGAAAATGGGTTCAGGAAAGTTTTATGAAAGACAAGGTTGAAATTGTAGTTGCCACCAATGCTTTTGGTCTAGGTATAGATAAGAGAAATATTAGATTTGTCATTCATTATAATATGCCTGGGACAGTTGAGGCTTATTATCAGGAGGCTGGTAGAGCTGGCAGAGATGGCAAGTCTAGCTTTTGTCTTTTGCTTTTCTCTCCTAGGGATCGTTATTTGCAGGAATTTTTTATACAAGGAGATAATCCCGGTTCTGAAACAATTTTAGAGATTTATGAGCTTTTGTTGAGCTATGACGATGACAATATTATGTTTACTTATAGTGAGATTTGTCAATCTTTAAACGGCAATGTGCCTGAAATGGCAGTGGGAACAGCTTTAAAAATACTAGAAAGCAATGGCCTAATAATAAGAAGTCGAGAAAAGTCAGGAAACGCTTATTTTAAAATTTTAACCGAATTTGAAAAAGCTCTTGGAGAATTAGGGCCCAAAGCAAAAAAGCAAAGAGACTCTTTTGAAGCTTTTTACAGGAAATATGAGAAGGATTTAAAAAAAGGAGATTATTTTAATTTGGAAGAGGTTTCTGAACTTACTGGAGTAAAAAAGGAAACATTAAAAAGAATGTCTAAAACATTATCTGAAAAAGGCGTTCTAGAATACAGGCCCCCTTTTAGAGGTACAGAGATAAAAATTTTAAAAAGAGTTGAAAGAGATGATTTAAAATTAGACTTTAAGGCTTTAAGAGAGAAGTCTGACAAAGCTTATAAAAAGTTAAACAAAATAGAGGACTATGTTTATTATTCCGGATGTAGACAGGGATATATTTTGGATTATTTTGGAGACATAGATTCCCAGACTTGTGGTAAGTGTGATAATTGTCTAACAACTAGTGATGTCCGTGTTTACGAGGAGGCACCTATGAGAAAGAAAAAAACAGGAATGAAATTAAATACAAAATTAACCCAACTAGAAACCCATGAGCTTTATAATAAGGGTATGAGTGTTTTAGAAATTGCTAAGGAAAG
>CAZJRJ010000079.1:0-5073 GCA_964548635.1 uncultured Gammaproteobacteria bacterium
AAGAAAAAAGAAAGAAAACGAGGAAATAAAAAAGGATGATTCAAAAAAATCACAGGATTTAAGTTCTAAAGAAAAGGGTGCAGGCGTAAAGATGAAGGATTTATATAAATCAGACAGTAAAAATATAAAAGAAGACAGGAAAAAAGATGAAAAAAAGGATAGTAAAAAAGAGGTTTCAGATAAAGTTGTTTCTGTAAAAAAAGAGGTTTCAGGAAAAGGTTATAAAGAGGCTTATAGAATTTTAGTAAAACCCTTGGTCACTGAAAAGGTTAGTAATATGGGTGAGCAGAATAAATATGCCTTTGAGGTAGCACTTAATACTAATAAGATTGAAGTTATGAAAGCTATAGAAGGAGTCTATGGAGTTAGACCAGAAAAAGTAAGTACGATTAGACTAAAAGGAAAAAAGGTAAGAATGGGAACTGTGAAGGGCAAAAGAAAGGATTGGAAAAAAGCTATTATTACCCTACCTAAGGGTAAAAATATTAATGTTTACGAAGGAATTTAATTTATAAAATATGGGAATTAAGAAAGTAAAACCAACAACCCCGGGAAGACGTCAATCTTTATTTGATGATTTTTCTGATATTACTACAAGCAGACCAGAAAAAAAATTAATTATCAGTAAAAAAAGATGTAGTGGTAGAAATTCTCAAGGTAGAATAACTGTAAGACATAGAGGCGGAGGAGCCAAGAGAAATATTAGAATAGTTGATTTTAAAAGAGATAAGTTTGATGTTCCTGCTAAGGTTGCTACAATAGAATATGATCCAGGTAGAGGGGCAAGAATAGCCCTGCTTCATTATGCGGATGGAGAAAAAAGATATATTATAGCACCCTGTGATTTAAAAGTTGGAGAAGAAGTGGTTAGTTCTAAAGGACAATGTGAAATTAAAATAGGAAACGCATTGCCAGTTCAGTATGTTCCTGCTGGAATTGGTATATATAATGTTGAGTTAGATCCAGGCAGGGGTGGAAAATTAGGTAGAGGTGCTGGAAATGTGATATATGTTATGGGTGTGGAAAAGAAGAATGCTCAGTTAAAATTACCATCAGGTGAGATTAGATTGGTTAAGAAAGAATGTATGTGTACTGTTGGTCAGGCCAGTAATCCTGATAAAAGGCATATTAAGCTAGGAAGTGCTGGAAGAAAACGTAGATTAGGATTTAGACCTACTGTTAGAGGAAGCGCGATGAATCCAGTTGATCATCCTCATGGAGGTGGAGAGGGTAATCAGTCTATTGGTTTAAAACATCCTAAAACTCCTTGGGGTAAACCAGCTATAGGAGTAAAAACCAGAAGGAATAAAAAAACAGATAAGTTAATTATAAAAAGAAGGAAGAAGAGAAGATAAATAAATAATTTAAATATATGTCCAGAAGTTTAAAAAAGGGTCCATACATAAACCCTAGAATTTTAAAAAAAATTAAAGAATTAACACCGGGTGACAAAACGGTTCTTAAGGTTTGGGATAGATCTTGTACTATAACTCCGGAGATGGTAGGTTTTACTATTGCTATTCATAATGGCAAGAAACATGTGCCAACTTTAATTACAGAAGATATGGTCGGGCATAAAATGGGCGAGTTTGCTTTAACTAGAAAATTTATCAGTCATGGAGGAAGATTGGCTCAGAAAGTCCCCAAAAAATAATTTATAAATAAGAAATTTAAATAATATAGAAAATATGGACGTGAAAGCAAAGGCAAAATCTATAAGGATTTCACCTAGAAAGGTCAGATTAGTGGTTGATCTTATTAGGGGCTTGGGTGTAAATAAGGCCTTGGATCAGTTAAAATTTATTAATAAAAAAGCAGCACAACCTATACATAAATTAGTTAAATCAGGTTTGGCTAATGCAGAAAATAATTATAATTTAGATAAGAACAATCTTTTTATTAAAGAGATTACAGTAGATGAAGGCAAGACATTACACAGATTTAAAGCTAGGGCCTATGGCAAGGCTGCGCCTATCAGAAAAAGAGCCAGTCATATTAATTTAGTAATAGGTGAAATAAAGAATTCGGGAGTTGTAGAAGCTAAAAAGCAGGAAGTGGAAGCCCCGGTTAGTTTAGAAGAGCTTTCTAAGCAAGCAGAAGAGGGAGGAAATAAAGACAAGAAGAAAAAAACAGCTAAAAAGGATGAAAAAAAGGAGAAAAAAAAGGAAGATAAAAAACAAGAAGATAAAAAATAATTTATTATATGGGTAAAAAAATAAATCCAAAAATATTTAGAATAGGAACTATCAGGACTTGGCCTTCACTTTGGTTTAGCGTTGGAGATGATTATATTTCTAAGGTAAAGCAGGATGTCGGAGTTAGAAGATATTTGTTGAAAAATTTTAGAGAAGCTGGAATTGATAAAACAGAAATAGAAAGAGGCGCAAAAAAAATTATTATTAATATTTTTACAGGTAAACCAGGCATGCTTATTGGAAGAGGTGGAACTGGTATTGAAGATTTAAAAAATAAAATTCATAGAAAATTTTTAAAAAACTTTCGCCCAAGAGAAATAGAAATAAATATTAAAGAAGTAAGCAGGCCTAATTTAAGCGCTCAAATAGTTATGCAATCAATGATAATTGATATAGAAAAAAGAGTTCCATTTAAGAAGGTTATGAAACAAACAATCGGTAGGGTTGAAAAGGCTGGGGCTGAAGGAGTTAAAGTTCAGGTTGGCGGAAGATTGAATGGGGCAGAAATAGCTAGAACAGAAAAGCTAGTTAGGGGTAGGTTGCCACTAAATACTATCAGAGCTGATATTGATTATTCTAGAGGTTGGGCGAGTACTACTTATGGAAGTATTGGAATAAAGGTTTGGATATATAAAGGAGAAGTTTTTAATGACAAGAACAAAAATAGTACAGGAGAGGTTATTAAGAAAAAAATTTAAAATAAAAGAATAATATATGTTATTTCCCAAGAAAACAAAATACAGAAAAGCTCATAAGCTAAAGAATTTAGGCAAGGCTACCAGCATGACCAGTGTTGATTTTGGTGACCATGGCCTAAAGACTTTAGAATCTAGTTGGATTACTGCCAGGCAAATTGAGGCTGCTAGAAAAGTTATGACCAGATATACAAGAAAAGGAGGCAAAATTTGGATAAGAATTTTTCCTGATATGCCTATAACTAAAAAAGGTGGAGAGATTCCTATGGGTAAAGGTAAGGGGCCAGTTGATCATTATATTGCTGCCGTAAAAGCAGGAACAGTTATGTTTGAGATGGGAGGAATTAGTGAAGAGATGTCTAGGGAAGCTATGAACTTGGCCGCCTATAAATTGCCGGTTAAATGTAAAATTGTAAATAAAAATTAAGATTATTTAAGAATAGTTATGAAATTTAAAGAATTACAAAAAAAAGAAGAGAAGAATTTACAGGAAATTTTAATTCAAAATAGAGAGAAACTAAGAGAATTACGTTTTAAGGTTGGCCATGGTCAGTTGAAGAATGTTAGAGAGATTAGAGAAATTAGGAAAGATATTTCCAATATCTTAACTGTTTTAAATGAAAAAAAGGAAATTAAGAATAGTAAATAATTTATTTATTTTATATGGACAATACAAAAGATAAAAAAAATCAAAAAGAAGATGGTGTCGAGGAAAACACAAAGACCGTGATTAAGAGAAAAATTCAAGGCATTGTTGTTAGTGATAAAATGAATAAAACTTTGGCGGTTAAAGTAAATCAAGTAAAAATACACCCTAAATACAAAAAAAGATATACTGTAAGCAAGAAATATAAGGTTCATGATGAAAAAGAAATGTTTAAAGAGGGTGATGAGGTGGTTTTTGTAGAATGTAGACCTTTGAGCAAAGATAAATGTTGGCGTGTAATTTATAATTAATAAGAATGTAGATATTCGGATGTCCCGTATTCGTAACACGGGTTTGCGAAGCAAATAACATATGATACAAGTAGAATCAAAAATAAAAGTTGCAGATAATTCAGGTGCTCGTTTAGTTCAGTGCATTAAGGTTTTGGGTGGATATAAAAGAAGATATGCCCGTGTTGGAGATGTTATAACAGTGACAGTTAAAGAGGCAGTTCCTCATTCTAGTATTAAAAAAGGAGATGTCTTAAGAGCTGTAATTGTAAGAACAAAGAAAGAAATAAAGAGAAAAGACGGTACTTGTTTGAGATTTAGTGAAAATGCTTGTGTTATGGTAGACAAAGAGAAGTATGAATTTAAAGGAACTAGGGTTTTTGGGCCAATCGCCCGTGAAGTTAGAAGGAAAGGATATTTAAAAGTTGCTTCCTTGGCTCCAGAGGTTCTTTAGTTTGTAAATAAGTAATCAATTTAAATTTGTAAATATGAAGATCAAGAAAGGTGATAAAGTTAAAATAATTACTGGAAAAGATAAAGGTAAAACTGGTAAAGTCTTACAGGTTTTTCCTACAGAAAATAGAGCAAGCGTTGAAGGTAGAAATTTATTGATAAAACATATCAGGCCAAGACAAGAGGGGGAAAAGGGGCAAAGAATAGAATTCCCAGCTTCCCTGTCTCTATCAAATTTAAAGCTAATTTGTCCGTTATGTGCCAAAGACAGCAGAGTTGGTTATAAAGTTTTGAAAGTTGAAGGCAAGAAAAAAACAAAGAAAGTAAGATTTTGTAAAAAATGCGAAGAAGTTATCGATAAATAATTAAAATTTAAAGAAAATATAAAATTTAAATAATATGAGTTTAAAAGAGTATTACAAAAAAGAAGTTTTACCAAAATTAAAGGAAAAATTTTCTTATAAAAATGATTTTGCAGCCCCTTGTTTAAAAAAGGTAGTTATTAATGTTGGTTTTGGAAAAAACACTAAAAATAAAGATCACATAAAAAATTTGGAAGAAAGTTTAAATACAATTTCCGGACAAAAACCTTTATTTATTAAAGCCAAAAAATCAATTGCTTCTTTTAAACTTAGAGAAGGTTCTGTTATAGGGGCTAAAGTTACTTTACGTGGTAAAAAAATGTATGATTTTTTAGATAAATTAATTAACATTTCTTTTCCTAGGGTAAGAGATTTTAGAGGAATAAGTTCCAAGTCAGTTGATAATACTGGAAATTTAACCGTTGGGTTTAG